>NZ_JBFAXI010000010.1:111672-141206 GCF_040680735.1 Streptomyces sp. NPDC051987
GGGCGGCGATGCGCGTACCGTGCGCCTCGCCGCCCCGCTCGGACCAGCGGCTCCCGAACCGGGTCTCAGGGGTGTCGCGTCGCCGGCTCTCGCCGGCGGGTCGCTGCCGTGGAACTGCGGCTCAGTGCACCACGGCTCGCGCCATCGCGCCCGCGCCGCGGCGCGGTTGCATCGGAACACCGCGGGCGGGTTCCGGTGCGGCGGGCCTGGTGCCCGGTCCGGCCTGCCGGCCGGCCGGGGCGGCCGGGTTGCGGCGCGGCTGGGCGGCCGCGCCGTTCTGCACGTCCATGACGGCGTGGGCCACGAGCCCGCCCATCGGGTCGTGCCGGATGAGGTCCCGCAGCCTGGAGCGCGAGGATCGGCCCTCGTTCCCCGGGTACAGGTGCTTGCCGAGACCGACCGCGTGGGCCAGGGCGGCGAGCGCCGCGGTCCGCGGGTCCGGCGGTACGCCGGTGCGGATCGCCGAATCCAGCCGACCACGGATCTCCCGGGTGACGGCGTTGTCCGTCGCCTGGTAGCGAGTGGTCGGCAGCACCCCGCACATCTGACCCGCGACGGCGGCGACCATGCCGCAGCGTTCCAGATGCGCGAGATAGATCTGGCGAAGGCCGAGACGCGGCCCGCCGATCCAGTGAACAGCCCGTACGGGAGCACCGCGCCTTCGCAGCAACTCCAACGCACAGTCCAAAGTCGGATCTCCAGTCGGCCGTGGCTGCACCACGGCGATACGATCCCCGTCTGGGGCTATCCGTCCGGCCAGCGCCAGCTCTACTAGCTGTGCTCCGGCCAGACCGAGGTCGAGCGACTGCGGCTGTGCAGTGGTACCCGTGGCCGGGTCCAGTGCCAGCAGCAGAAGCTCCTCCGGAAGTGTTCTGCGGCTCCTGCCCATCCATGCCTCCCCGCGTGGATGAATGACAGGGTGACCCCTCTCACATTGGTCTGTCGAGGGTGCGTGACCGGTTCGTAAGGGAACCGGCAGGTATGTCGTTCTCGTCTACCGCAGGGGCTAAGCCCGCACACAGGACACTGGTACATGGTTCGGACAGCGCACGGAAACGTGCGGAGCGTGGAGGAGGCATCGGTGGCGGGCGAGTCCCCCGACAGGTCGAAGCAGCGCGAGTCGTCGGCGGAACCGACGTCGGGGAGCGCGGGTACGGTTCCCGAAGCACGCGACCCACGGCTGGCGGTGGCCGCCGAGAAGGAGACCGCCGGCGGCGTGGACACCGCGACCCGGGTGTTCTCGGTGCGGGACCTCAACACGGCCGACGAGACAGGCGAGTCCGGCGGATCCGGCGACGACGACACGCAGTTGCGCGACGCGGCGGCGACGTGGGTGCGCACGGGCGAGGATGCCGCCGAGGCGGTCACGGAGGCCGAGGAGGGCCCTGAGACGCCCGCCGACGCCGCGGACCCCCAGGAGACCCCGGAGCAGCCCGCCAAGCCCCCTGCGGCGCCCGAGGCGACCACCGACGAACCGGCGGCCACCGAGCCCGACACCGACCCGAAGCCGCCGACTCAGGCCGAGGAGCCCGCCCCGGAAGCGGCGCCCGAGCCGGCGGACACCAAGCCGAAGGCGGCGGGCGAACCCGAGGACGCCAAGCCCGGCAGCGACCCGAAGACCACCCCCGAGCCCCAAGACACCGCCCCCGAGGGCGAATCGGCAACCACCGGCGCATCCGAGGAGGCTGGACCCAAGCCGCCGACTCAGCCCGAGGACGCCGCCCCGGAAGAGGCGCCCGAGCCGGCGGACACCAAGCCGAAGGCGGCGGCCGAACCCCAGGACGCCGAGCCGACGAAGACGGCGCCCGAGCCCGAAGACGCCAAGCCGACGAAGACGGCGGGCGAACCCGAAGACGCCAAGCCGACGAAGCCGGCGGCCGAACCCCAGGACGCCAAGCCCGGCAGCGACCCGAAGACCACCGCCGAGCCCCAAGACACCGCCCCCGAGGGCGAATCGGCAACCGCTGCCGAACCCGAGGACGCCAAGCCTGCGAACGCGGCGGGCGAACCCCAGGACGCCAAGCCCGGCAGCGAGCCGAAGACCACCCCCGAGCCCCAAGACACCGCCCCCGAGGGCGAATCGGCAACCGCTGCCGAACCCGAGGACGCCAAGCCTGCGAACGCGGCGGGCGAACCCCAGGACGCCAAGCCCGGCAGCGAGCCGAAGACCACCCCCGAGCCCCAAGACACCGCCCCCGAGGGCGAATCGGCAACCGCTGCCGAACCCGAGGACGCCAAGCCTGCGAAGGAGGCGGGCGAACCCGAGGACGCCAAGCCCCGAGCAGCGGCCCAGGACGCCGAGCCGAAGGCGGTGGGTGAGTCCGCTGGTCGGCCGAAGTGGGCTGTTGGCGGCGGTGGTGCGGACGCCGACGGCGAGAAGGCGCCGAAGGGGCGACCCGCGCCTGACAACGATGGCCGCACGGGTGGTGCGGGTGGGAAAACGGACGGCGGCGAAGGCGAAGCCGAGGCCGCCGTCGACCAGCCCACCGCCCTGCTCAAGGCCCCCCGCCCCCCGCAGGTCGACCAGCCCACCACCACCCTCAAGCTGGGCGGCGCGAAGCCCAGGACCCCCGAGGCCGACGCCGAGCGCACCAGCAGGTTCGTCGCGCTCAAGTCGGACATGAAGGAGGGGGCGAAGCCCGAGGCCGCCTCCACCACCCGCACCACCGTCCTGCCGCAGGTCGGCCCCGAGCGCACCACCCAGCAGCCGCTTCCCCCGAAGCCCCCGCTGGACCTGCTCGCCGAGCTGACCAACACGCCCCCGCCGCCGGAGACCCCGGTCAGGACCCTCTTCCGCCGGGTCAAGATCTGGACCCCGCTGGTCATCGTCCTGCTGATCGTCTTTGCGGTCGTGCAGACTCTGCGCCCGCTCCCCCAGCCCACCCTCGACCTCACCGCGAAGGACACGTACACCTTCGACGGCGGCAAGGTGGACATCCCCTGGCCGGCCGACGGCCAGGCCGCCCTCGACGTCCAGGGCATCGGCTCGTTCGGCTCCTCCGGCGCCCGGAAGCCGGTGCCGATCGCGAGCGTCGCCAAGGTGATGACCGCGTACATCGTCCTGCGCGACCACCCCCTGAAGAGCGGCGCCGCCGGCCCGAAGATCAAGATCGACCAGGCGGCCCAGGACCAGGCGAACGCCGGCCAGGAGTCGACCGTCGACGTGACGGCAGGCGACTCGATCACCCAGCGCGAGGCCCTGGAGTCCATCCTGATCGCCTCGGCCAACAACGTGGCCCGCCTGCTGGCCCGTTGGGACGCCGGTTCCGAGAAGGCGTTCGTGGCGAAGATGAACGCCACCGCGAAGCAGCTCGGCATGACCGACACGACGTACACGGACCCGTCCGGGCTCACGAACTCCACCGTGTCCACCGCCGTGGACCAGGTGAAGCTGGCGAAGGCCGCGATGGCGAGCGAGCCGTCCTTCCGCGAGGTCGCCGCGATGATGTCGTACGACGACTACAAGGGTGTCAACCACGGCAACTGGAACCAGCTGGTCGGCCGGAACGACGTCGTCGGCATCAAGACCGGCACCACCACCTCGGCCCTCGGCAACCTGGTCTTCGCCGCGAAGAAGACGGTCGGCGGGGAGACCCGCACGATCATCGGCGCGGTGCTCCGGCAGCCGGCCAGCGCCGCCCCGGACAACAGCATCCTCACCGCCGCCCTGAACGGCGGGGACAAGCTGATCCGGGCCGCCCAGGGCGCGCTGGAGTCGGCGACGATCTACAAGAAGGGCGCCCTCGTCGGGTACGTGGACGACGGGCTCGGCGGCCGTACCCCGGTGGTGGCGACCGAGGACGTCACCGCCGTCGGCTGGTCCGGGCTGAAGGTGCGGCTGTCCTTCCAGGCGGACCACGTGCCGCACACCGCGAAGGCCGGCACCAAGGTCGGCACCCTCACCGTGGGTGACGGTTCCGGTTCCGCCGTCCGGGTGCCGGTCGCCCTGCGCGAGGACCTGGCCGAGCCCGGCTTCGCGAGCAAGCTGACCCGCCTCGGCTGACCCATAACCGGCATTCCGTCACCGCACCCCGCTGATGGAGCCCCACCCCGGGGCCCCGCGGCGGGGTGCGTGCTAGCGTCACGAAACGGGGCAGGTCGCCGGTCGCCGGGACACGGCCGCGAACTGGACGGGAAGCGGCCGGTAACACCGTGGAACACGGCCGAGAACAGAAGACGGGACACGGGGAGTGCCTTCAGGTGGCCACAGCGGAGCCGACACGCGCCGACGACGCCGAGCCGGGCCCGGTAGCGGGCCCGCGAATAGCCGTGCCGCCGGCGGACGCGGACCATACGGAGCGTGAGGCCGGCAGCAGGCTGCTGCGGGCCTCCGAACCGCTGCGCCGTCGGCTGCTGCAGCACCCCGTGCTGTCGGTCACCGTCCTCGCCGGCGTCCTGCACATCATCTGGTTCTTCACCTTCGCGAACAGCGGCGGCGATCTCGCGGCGCAGGACGCCTGGGCCGAGTTCGTCGGCCGGCACCCGGACTCGGCGTACAACCTCGCGTGGTACGGCGGTATGCACCCGGTGTCGTACAGCGTGGTGTCGCCGTACCTGATGTCGCTGATCGGCGTCCGTACGACGATGATGCTCGCCGGCACCGTCTCGGCCGGCCTGCTGGCACTGCTCCTCATCCGCAGCCGGGCGGTGCGCAACCCCCTGTGGGCGGCGCTGGCCGGGGTGCTCGCGCTGCTGTGCAACGCCATCTCGGGGCGGGTCACCTTCGGGCTCGGCACGATGTTCGCGCTCGCCTCGGTCGGCGCGGTGTTCTGCTGGCCGTACCGCTGGCGCCACAAGAGGTGGGCGAAGGCGCTCGTGGCCGCGCCGTCCGCCGCGCTGGCCACCATGTCGTCGCCGGTGGCCGGGCTCTTCGTGGGCCTGGTCGCGGTCGCGCTGTTCCTGCAGAAGCGCCGTCCGGGCGCCTGGGCGCTGGGCCTCGCGCCCGCGGCCGTGGTGGCGGTCTCCGCCTGGCTGTTCCCGTTCTCCGGCACCCAGCCGATGGGCATCGGCTCGGTGATCATGCCCCTCTCGTACGGCCTGCTCTGCCTCTTCCTGGTGCCGAAGGAGTGGAGGACGGTCCGGCTGACGGCGGCCGTGTACAGCCTCGGGGTCGTCCTGGTGTGGCTGGTCAGCTCCCAGATCGGCTCGAACATCTCGCGGCTGCCGATGCTGTTCGCCGGCGCGACCCTGATCGCGGCCCTGCCGTACACGGTCCCGCGCTCCCGCAGGTACTACGCCACGGTCCTCGCCTTCCTCGGCTTCGTCGGCTGGATCGGCTTCAAGTCGGTCGACGACATCCTGCACACCACCCCGGCCGCCTCCTGGGCCCGTGAGCTCGCCCCGCTGGTCCACCAGCTCCAGCAGGACGGCGCCGAGAAGGGCCGTGTCGAGGTGGTCCCGGCCCGCTCGCACCGCGAGGCCTCCGCGCTCGCCCCGTACGTCAACCTGGCCCGCGGCTGGAACCGCCAGGCGGACATGGAGCGCAACCCGCTCTTCTACGACGACACCCTGAACTCCGCGAACTACCACGAGTGGCTGCGGCGCTGGGCCGTGCACTTCGTCGTCCTGCCCAAGGACGAACCGGACGGCGACGGCGGGGAGCGCGAGCGGGCGCTGGTGCAGCGCGGGATGCCGTACCTGAAGCAGATCTGGGGCGACGCCAACTGGCAGCTGTTCCGGGTGACCGACCCGGTGCCGCTGGCCGAGCCCAACGCGGTGGTGGACAGCGCCGAGCAGGGCGAACTGACCATCGAGGTCCGCAAGGCCGGGCGGATCCTGATCCGGATCCCGTACTCGCCCTGGCTGAGCATCGTGGACGCGGACGGCAAGAGCCTGAAGGCTCCCCAGGAGACCGAGGCCTCCAAGCACCGGGCCGACGGCGAGCCGAAGACGTACACCAACGTCAACGGCTGCCTGACGGAGACGGCGGAGGACGCCAAGGGCGACAAGTGGACCATGCTCCTGGCCCCGAAGCCGGGGACGTACCGTCTGGCGGCGCCCTACCAGCTGCCACGGGGCACCCCCTGTCCCGACGCGCTGAAGTGACCCGATCGGGCCGGACATGACAGGGAACCTGACAGTCGGATCGACTGAATTGACTGCCTGAGTAAATCCGTAGGTGCTCACTGTAAGAGCAGCTCAGCACCGTAGTCTCACGCGCCGCCGACCCCCACCACAGCCCCCCTCTGCCCATTTTTTTTACATTTTACTTGACTCTCAATGACAGGCTCAGTTGACTGAATGGCGTTGATTCGTCAGCCGAGGAGGCAGGACAGTCATGGGGGACGAGACGTCAGGGATCATCCTGGCCGGAGGCCGGGGGGAACGTGCCAAGCCGCTCACCCTCGCCTCCTCGGACTACATCCGCAGCAAGGCGCTCATCCCGTTCGCCGGCCGGCCCGTCATCGAGTGGCTGGTCGAGAACTGCCGGGACCAGGGCATCCGCCGCTTCCACGTGGTCGCCCAGGGCGCCGAGAACCACAGCCAGATCAAGCTCGTGCTGGGCCGCGGCGAGCGGTTCGGCGTCGAGATCCACTACTCCCGGGCCCGGCTCGACCGCTACAACGTCGGTTCGGGCGCCGCCACCCTGCACAACCTCGAACGGTGGGACCTGACCGGCCGCACCCTGGTCATGCCGGTCGACTCCGTGTTCGAGTTCTCGCTGCCCCGGCTGACCGAGGCGCACGACGCCGCCGACGCCGTCGTGACCGTCGCCTCCGTCGCCCGTACGGCCGAGGAGATCGCCGGCAAGTACGGCGTGATGCAGACGTCCGCGGACGGCACCGTCTCCGGCTTCCTGGAGAAACCCGGCCTGGACCGCATCCACGGCCTCTTCCCCGAGACATCGTTGCCGGGCAACGGCTTCACCCTGCCGACCAACGCCGGCATGTACCTGATCGACTGCGGACGGCTGCGGCTGGCGGCCCGTACCCCCGAGATGATCAGGCTCGCCCAGCAACGCCTCGACTGGGGCGGCGACCTGCTGCCCTGGCTGGTCCGGCGGGGCCTGCCGGTCGCGGCCGCCCCCATCGACCGGCTCGGCGACCTGGGCAGCATCCCGGACTACCTGGCCACCCTCGGGGACGTGCTGGGCGGCCGGTACCGCTGGATGAGCCGGGCCATGGGCGCACCGGTGAGCACCGAGCCGCGGTACTGGATCCACGAATCGAGCCTGCGCACCAAGGACAGCGTGCAGGGCACCACCCTCGCCCAGAAGATCGCCGAAGGCAGCGTGGTGATCGGCCCCGCCGTACGCATCGGGCGCAACGCCGAGATCGGCCCCGGCGTCAAGCTGCGCCACACCGACATCGGCGACGACGTCGACATCGACGAAGGGGCCCGGCTGAGCCGGACGGCGATCGGCGACGGCGCCGTCGTCGGACCGTACGCCCGGATCACCGACTCGTACGTGGGTCCCATGGCCCAGGTGCACTCCACCCGCGACAGCCCCGTCCGGCTCGCCCACTCGGCGATCGGCGAGGCCGCCGACCTGCGCCCCGGCACCCGGCTGTCGGGGGTGAGCGTCTACCCCCGGCTGCGGGTCCCCGCCGTCACCGGCCTGCCCTCCGGCACCCACCTGACCAGCTCCGACGACATCCTGCGCTGGATCTGACCGGATCCTTCCGCGCCCTCGCGCCTCCGCCCGCTCCTTCCCGCACGCCACACGTCCGGCTCGGCTACCGCCCTGGGGAGTTTTCTCGATGGACAGCCCGATCGCAGTCATAGGAGGGACCGGCCGAGTCGGCCGGCTCGTCACCCGGCAGTTGCTGGCCCGGGGCGAGACCGTCCGGGTCATCGGCCGCAGCACCCAGCGCGCCCGGCGGCACATGCCCGCGCAGGCGCAGTACTTCACCGCCGACGTACGCGACCCCGAGACGCTCCGCACCCCCCTGCACGGGTGCGCCGCCGTCGTCTACGCCGTGGAACCGGGCACCGACGCGGCCGGCCCGGACAGCCCGGAGTCGACCCTGCACAGCGGGGTCCGCCACGTCCTCGACGCCCTGGACACCACCGGCGCCGACCGGCACTTCGTGCTCGTCAGCCAGCGGCACGTCACCCGCCGCGACCACCCCATGAACGCCTACGGCAGGATGCTCGACTGGCGGCTGGCCGGCGAGGACGCGGTGCGCTCCTCGGGCCTGCCCTACACCGTGATCCGGCCGGGCTGGCTGACCGACGAGCCCGGTCACGGTGTGCTGCACCTGGAGCAGGGCGACGCCGGTGACGGCTTCGTGGCCCGCGCGTACGTCGCCGAGGCCTGTGTACGGGCGCTCAACTCGCCCGCCGCGCGGGGCGTGACGTTCGAGATGCGCAGCGAGGCCGGCCCGGCCGGCGGCCCGGTGCCCTGGGACGAGCTCTTCGCCGGGCTGCGCGCCGACGCCCCGGCCGGCCTGCGGGCGGTGTTCGCATGAGCGCCCCGCCGGAGGCCCAGGACCACCCGACCGCCACCACGACGAACGATGCCATGAACGAGTACATGACCCTGCCAGCCGACCAGGCCCCCGACGACCTCGACGCCGTCCAGCCCGGGGTCACCCCGGGCCGCCCGCAGCCGCTGGGCAGCACCGTCGACGCCGAAGGGGTCAACTTCTCGGTCTTCTCCGAGCACGCCACCCGGGTCGACCTGCTGCTCTTCGAGCACTGCGACAGCCCCCAGCCCTACCGGACCATCCGGCTGCATCCCGAGCGGCACCGCAGCTTCCACTTCTGGCACTGCCATGTGCGGGGGCTGGGCGCCGGTCAGGTCTACGCCTACCGCATGGACGGGCCGCGCGACCCCGTCTCCGGGGGCTGCCGCTTCGACCACCGCAAGGTGCTGCTCGACCCGTACGCCCGCGCCAACGTCAACAGCCGCTGGGAGCGGACCCGGGCGATCGGCCCCGGGGACAACGTCGAGTACTCGATGCGCAGCCTGGTGGTCGACCTGGACGACTACGACTGGGAGGGCGACACCCCGCTGCGCACCCCCATGGCCGACACCGTCATCTACGAGATGCACGTCCGCGGCTTCACCGCCTCCCCGACGGCCGGGGCCGACCACCCGGGCACCTTCTCGGCCGTCATCGACAAGATCCCGCACCTTCAGGAGCTCGGCGTCACCGCCGTGGAGCTGCTGCCGGTCTTCGACTTCGACGAGACCCAGGTGCTGCGGACCGGCCCGGACGGGACCCCGCTGCGCAACTACTGGGGCTACGACCCGTACGGGTTCTTCGCCCCGCACACCGGTTACTGCGCGAGTCCCCATCTCGCCACCCACATCACCGAGTTCCGCGACATGGTGAAGGCGTTCCACAAGGCGGGCATCGAGGTCATCCTCGACGTGGTCTTCAACCACACCAGCGAGGGCAACGAGTTCGGGCCGACGATCAGTTTCCGGGGCGCGGCGAACGAGGCGTACTACCACCTGTGGCCGCAGGACCGCTCCCACTACATGGACTTCACCGGGTGCGGCAACGCGGTCAACGCCAACCACCCGATCGTCACCAAGTTCATCCTGGAGTCCCTGGAGTACTGGGTCTCCGAGCACCACGTCGACGGCTTCCGCTTCGACCTCGCCTCGGAGCTGTCGCGCGGTCCGATGGGCTACGAGATGGCGGTGCCGCCCGCGCTGTGGGCGATAGAGCTCTCCCAGGTGCTGGCCGAGACGAAGATCATCGCGGAGCCCTGGGACGGCGGCGGCCTCTACCAGGTGGGCCGCTTCCCGGGGAAGCGCTGGGCCCAGTGGAACGGCCCCTTCCGGGACGACGTACGGCGGTTCGTGCGCGGTGACGCGGGCATCACCGGCGAGGTCGCCTCCCGGCTCGGCGGCTCGGCCGACCTGTTCGCGCCGCAGGAGGAACTGCCCACGAACAGCATCAACTTCGTGACCTGCCACGACGGCTTCACCCTCAACGACCTGGTCAGCTACAACACCAAGCACAACCACGCCAACGGCGAGGCGGACGCCGACGGGACGAACGAGAACTACAGCTGGAACTGCGGCGCCGAGGGGCCCACGGACGACCCGGAGGTCGAGGGGCTGCGGCTGCGGCAGATCAAGAACCTGCTGTCGATCCTCATGCTCAGCCGCGGCGTCCCGATGCTGCTGGCCGGCGACGAGTTCCGCAACAGCCAGGCCGGCAACAACAACGGCTACTGCCAGGACGGTCCGCTCTCCTGGCTCGACTGGGACCAGGCCGCCGCGGAGCAGGAGACGTTCGGGTTCACCCGCGGTGTGATCGGCCTGCGCAAGCGCTACCGCACCTTCCGGGAGCCGCAGTTCTTCTCCGAGCGGCTCAACCCCCGTCTCCTTCCGGACATCACCTGGCACGGCACACGACTCAACCAGCCGGGCTGGGAGAACCCCGACGCCCATGTGCTGGCCTGCACGTACGGCGGTTTCGACGGTGACCCGGACCTGCACCTGATGCTCAACATGTACCACCTGGGCCTCGACTTCGAGCTGCCCGAGATCCCCGGCCACCGCTGGCACCGCGTCCTGGACACGGCCCGGCCGGCCCCGCACGAGATCCTCCCGCCCGGCGCGGAGGAACCGGTCGACGGTCCCACCTATCACGCACAGGGCCGCAGCGTCGTGCTGCTGGCGGCCCTGCCTGACGAGAAGGGCACGCGACGATGAGCGCACTCTCCCGACGACGTATCACCTCCGACACCCTGGCGGGTTACGTCACCCACTACAGCCCCACACGGCGGATGTTCGGCCTGCGCAGCCCGGACGGGCGTGAGTTCACGGTCCACCTGACCCACAACGCCGTCTCCCGCATCGTCCGCAACCTCGGCGACCCCTACCGCGACACCACGGCCGACACCGTCGACATGCTGGCCGAGGGGCGGTTCCTGTTCGCCTACGGGATCCTCTACGAGTGGGAGGGCGGCTCCCGCTTCGACGCCAAGGAGATCACCTTCCCGGAGGAGAGCCGCGGCCAGTACGTCTTCGAGCACCCGAACTGGTGGGTGCAGCAGGCCGCCGCCATCGCCGACTTCTACCTGCGCGGCCAGTTCCCGGACGGGAACTACGACTGGCGCAACTTCCGCACCCACCTCACCCTCAGCGGCACCCACCTGCCGGACTTCCACGGCCAGGACGTGCGGCAGGAGACCGACACCATCTCCCGGCTGGTCTACGGGCTGGCCACGGCCTACCTGCTGACCGGCGAGGACCGCTTCCTGGAGGCGGCGCAGTCCGGCACCGAGTACCTGCGCGAGCACATGCGGGTGGACGACCAGGCGGACGGGATCATCTACTGGTACCACGGCATCGACATCACGCCGAACGGCCATCGCCCGGTCTTCGCCTCGGAGTTCGGCGACGACTACGACGCGATCCCGATGTACGAGCAGATCTACGCGCTGGCCGGCCCTACCCAGACCTTCCGGATCACCGGCGACCCGAAGATCCTGAACGACATCGACCGCACGGTCGCCCTGTTCCAGAAGTACTTCCGCGACCCGGTCGAGGGCGGGTTCTTCTCGCACCTGGACCCGATCGCCCTGGACCCGGGCGCCGACTCGCTGGGCCGCAACCGGTCCCGGAAGAACTGGAACTCGGTCGGCGACCACGCCCCGGCGTACCTGATCAACGCCTACCTGGCGACCGGCCGCGCGGACTTCGCCGCCCTGCTGGAGGAAACCGCGGACACGATCGTCAAGCGGTTCCCGGACGAGCCCAACTCCCCGTTCGTGCAGGAACGGTTCCACGCCGACTGGAGCCCGGACCGCACCTGGGGCTGGCAGCAGGACCGCGCGGTGGTCGGCCACAACCTGAAGATCACCTGGAACCTGACCCGCATCAAGGCCCTGCACGACAAGCCCGAGTACCTCGCCACGGCGGAGCGGATCGCCGAGCTGATGCCCTCGGTGGGCAGCGACGGCCTGCGCAGCGGCTGGTACGACGTGGTCGAGCGGAAGCCCGACCCGGACAGCGGCATCCACCGGATGGTCTGGCACGACCGCAAGGCCTGGTGGCAGCAGGAGCAGGCGATCCTCGCCTACCTCATCCTGGCCGGCACCACCGACGACCCCGAGCACCTGCGGCTGGCCCGGGAGGCGGCGTCGTTCTACAACGCGTACTTCCTCGACTACGAGGACGGCGGCGTCTACTTCAACGTGCTGGCCAACGGCATCCCGTACCTGCTGGGCACCGAGCGGCTCAAGGGCAGCCACGCGATGGCGGGCTACCACGCGCTGGAGCTGTGCTACCTGGCGGCGACCTACACCGGTCTGCTGCTCGGCAACGACCCGGTGACCCTGCACTTCAAGCCGCGCCCGGACGACCTGCCGGAGCGGGTCCTGCGGGTGGCGCCCGACCTGCTGCCGGCCGGCTCGGCGGAGCTGACCCGGGTGTGGGTGGACGGGCAGCCGTACCAGAACTTCGACGCCAAGGACCTCACCGTGCGGCTGCCCGAGGGCTCCGAGCCGGTGCGGGTGCGGGTGGAGCTGGAGCCCGCGCAGATGCGGCTGCGGATGCGCAGCGAGTTCGACGGCGGCACCGCCCACATCAGCTGCCGCGGCGTGATCGACGCCGCCGAACTGGGCAAGTTCCGGCGGATCCTGGGCGAGGTCATGGCGACCACCCCGCAGCGGGTGGAGTTCCACCTCTGCGAGACCAGCGAGATGTGCCGGTCCGCCATCAACGAGCTGCTGTTCCAGCGCACCAAGGCGGGGCTCGACGTCGACTTCGTGATCGTGGGCTGCGCCCTGCCGGAGGTCGCCGACGCGCTGCTCGCCACGGACGCCTTCCTGCTGGAGGGTGGTGACGACTGCAACCATGAGTGATCTCGCGACCATCGCACTCCCGTTACCGTCCGTGCGTACCCCGGGTGCCCCGCCCGGTGCCCGCGACCTGCCGGCCTACTGCAGCGAGCTGTTCGGCGAGTTCACCCGGGCCGACCAGCGGCGCTGGGGGGAGGTCTACCTGCGCGGCCTGCTGGCCGTGCCCGGCCGCAAGACGCCGGCCCGGATCACCGAGCAGGTGCTGGGGCGGCGGGCGGTGCAGCAGATCCAGCAGTTCGTGAACCAGAGCCCGTGGGCGTGCGCGCCGGTGCGCGGCCGGCTGGCCGGGCGGATGGTCCGGGCCTTCCGGGCCGAGGCCTGGTCGGTGGACGAGGTCGTCTTCGCCAAGAACGGCGACCGCTCGGTCGGCGTGGCCCGACAGTACGCGGCCTCCCAGGAACGCACCGTCAACTGCCAGCTGGCGCTGGCGACCTCGCTGGTGGGGCACGCCGGCGGGGTCCCGGTGAACTGGCGGCTGGTGCTGCCGAGCCGCTGGGACCGGGACGAGGGGCTGCGCGGCCAGGCCCACCTGCCGGAGGACGAGCGCTGCCGCCCGCGGTGGAGCTACGTCCTGGAGTCGCTCGACGAGATGCTCGACGACTGGTCCCTGGAACCGCTGCCGGTGCTGGCCGACTGGCGCGGCGACGGGGACCCCGACCCCCTGCTGCGGGGGCTGGAGGCCCGCGGGCTCGGCTATGTGGTCCAGGCATCGCCGCACACCCCGGTGCTCCTCCCCCGCGGCCGGGCCGCCGCCCGGGGCACCGGCGGCACCCTGGCCGACCTCGCCGCGCACGCCGTCCGGCACACCGAGCGGACGTCGGTGACCTGGCACGACCCGGTGACCGAGCGCATGTGCCACTCGGAGTTCCTGACCGTTCCCGTGCTGCTGCGGGCCGAGCGCTCGCCCGAGGGCTGCCCGGGTGTCGCACCCCGGGCGCGGATGCTCCTCGCGGACTGGCCCTACGGCCGGCCGCAGCCGCGGGCCTACTGGCTGACGAACCTGCCGGTGCGCCGGCTCGCGGAGATCGTCCTGCTGGCCCGGCTGCGCAGGTTCGCCGGGGAGGCGTTGGGCCGGATGCACGAGGAGTTCGGCCTCGGTGACTTCGAGGGCCGCTCCTTCCGGGGCTGGCACCACCACGTGACCCTGGCCTCGGCCGCCTTCGGCTTCGACATGGTGCGCCAACAGGCCGACGAGAGAGCCCTGAGCACCCCGCATGCCTGACCGGCCCCACCGAAACGGCCGCGGCGGCCCCGGGCGGACACCTCCGCCCGGGGCCGCCGCGGCCGCGTTCCCACCCGGCCACGCCACGAGTTCGCCTCCGCCCGGGGTCGCGGCGGGTCGGCTCACGCCAGGGGGCCTGGCGTCGCCGTCAGCCGGCCCGCCTTCACTTCTCCCAGCCGACCTTCGTGAAGTCGATGTCGCCGAGGCCCGGGACGCCGTAGTTGGCGAGGCCCTTGCGGACGGCGAGGATCTCGGGGCGCTGGTAGAGCTCGATGTCGTGGCCGAGGCGCCAGATCTCGGTGTCCGCCTCGTTGTAGAGCCGCTGGGCGGTCCGGGGGTCGAGGCTGCCGGCGGCCTGGTCGAGGAGTTCGTCGACGCGGGGCGAGCCGACCCGGCCGTAGTTCTCGAAGACCTGGCCGCCGGCCGGGCTCCGGTAGATGGCGTGGGCGGAGCTCGGGTACGTCAGGCCGGTGAACCGGAAGATCGCGAGGTCGAAGTTGCCCTTGTCCAGGTACTGGGGGCCGTAGGCGGTGGCGGGCACCTTCTCGATGTCGACGCGGACGCCGGCCCGGCCGAGCATCTGCTGGACCAGCTGGGCGAGGTCCTCGCCGAGCCGGTTGGTGCCCTCGCTCAGCACCAGGCGCAGGGTGAGGCTGCGGCCGTCCTTGGTCCGGGGCTTCCCGGCGCCCTGGGCACGCCAGCCCGCCCGGTCGAGGGCGCTCTCGGCCGCCTTGAGGTCGAAGCGGCCGTAGCGGCCGGAGTCGTCGGCGTAGCCGGGCTGGTTGGTCATGTAGAAGTGGTTGCCGAGCAGCGGCACCTTCACCGGCAGGCCGGCCCCCGCGACCTCGGCCAGCGCCGGGCGGTCCACCGCCTGCTGCAGGGCGTTGCGCACCGCCCGGTCGGCCAGCGGCCCGTCGGCGCCGTTCAGCGTGATGTGCACCTCGTCCCAGGCGGAGCCGACCCGGATGGCGGTGTCGGGCGCCTTCGCCAGCTGGGCGTAGGCCTCGCTGGTGGCCGCGTTGACGGCGTCCACCTCGCCGTTGAGGAAGGCCTGCAGGGCGGCGTCGGGGTCGAGGACGCGGAGGACGATCCGGTCCAGCCGGGGCCGGGTGCCCCACCAGGCGGGGTCGCGGACGAGGGTGAGGGTCTGCGCCGTACGGTCGACGGAGGCGAGCCGGAAGGGGCCCGCGGTGACCGGGAGGCGGCCCTGCCAGTCCGAGTCGAAGTGCCGCGGGCTGTCGTAGGCGACGGCCGGGAAGAGCGGGGTGAAGAGCCGGCGCCAGTCGGCGTACGGCTTCCTGAAGGTGACCACGACCTCGTGCGCGTCGGCGCCCTGGCGGACGTCGGCGATCCGGTCGTAGCCGCTCGGGTCGGCGACCAGGTACCGGTCGTCGCCGCCGCCGACCGCGTGCCACTGGGCGGCGAAGTCCCGCCAGCTCAGGGCCCTGCCGTCGGACCAGCGGGCCTCGGGGTTCAGCCGGTAGGTGACGACCTGGCGCGCGCCCGTGCCGGTGACGGTGGCGGAGGTCAGGTAGTCCCGCACGGTCCGCGGGACACCCTCGGCGTCCCGGGTGAACAGCCGCGGTTCGGTCATCGTGTCGACGGTCCACACGTCGTCCAGGGCGCCGTCGACGTGGTTGACGTTGAACTGCGTGATCATCTGGGTGATCGGGAGCGTCAGGGTCCCGCCGGAGCGGAGGCCCGCGGACGGCTGAGCGTTGATGTCGTAGGTGCCGTACGTCGGCATCGCCTGGCGCCGGGAATCGTCGTGCCCGCCGGACCCGGAGCATCCGGTCGCCGCGAGGACGACGAGCGCCCAGAGGGCCGTCCACGCGGGCCATCCCCGTAGTCGCTCCACCTGTCAGCCTCTCCGGCGTCACTTGCCCGCCAACTCCCCGCTTTGCCATAGGAATTGCGGCGTCGGAGCTTAACATCACGATGTTTCTCCCGAATGAAGCGAAGGCAGGCTTCATCCCCCGGCGGACGCCCGCGGACCGGCCGGGCCGTCACCCTCCATGCCACGTCAGGAGTGCCATGTCCGTCCTGATCGCCAGGCGCCTGGCCCGCTGTGGGGTCCTGTTCCTCGTCTCCCTGGTCGTGTCCTACGCGCTCGCCTCGACGGCACTCGATCCCCGCGGGTACTTCGAGGACCGCAGGCCACCGCCGCCGTCCCGGGTCGTCGACCGGGAGCTGGCCGGGCTCGGCATGGACGACCGCGCCCCGCTGCCGGAGCGCTTCGCGCACTGGGCGGACCGGGCCGTCCACGGCGACCTGGGCCGCACCATCGACGGCGAGTCCGTGCGTGCCGAGTTCGGCCGCCGGGTCGGCGTGTCGGTACGGCTGCTGCTGGTCGGCACGGTGGCCGGGACGGCCGTCGGCACCCTGGCCGGGGTGTGGGCGGCGGTCCGGCGCGGCCGGCTCGGCGACCGGGTGCTGGCCGGGTTCTCCTTCGCGGTGCTGTGCGTGCCCACCTTCGTCCTGGCCCTGCTGCTGAAGACCGGCGCGCTCGCGGTCAACCGGGCGGCGGGCGGCAGCGTCGTCAAGTACACGGGCGAGCACACCCCCGGACTGCAGGGCGACTGGACCGTCCACCTCCGGGACACCGCCGCCCACCTGGTGCTGCCGGCGCTCTGCGTGGCGCTCGCGGGGATCGCCCTGTACAGCCGCTACCAGCGGGCCGCCACGCTGGACGTGCTCGGCGCCGACCATCTGCGCACCGCCCGCGCCAAGGGGCTCACCCCGGGCCGCGCGCTGCTGCGGCACGGGCTGCGGATCTCGCTCGTGCCGATGACGGTCTTCTTCTCCTTCGGCGTCCTGACCCTGGTCACCGGGGCCGTGTTCACCGAGCGGGTCTTCGGCTGGCCCGGCATGGGCAGCTGGCTGATCGACTCGGTGGAGAAGGGCGACGTGAACTCGGTGGTGGCGATCGACGGCTTCGCCGCGGCCGTCGTGCTGCTGGCGGGGCTGGTCGCGGACGTCCTGCACGCGCTGCTCGATCCCCGGGTGCGGGAGCCGTGAGAGCGGGGCGGCGCGGGCGGGCCGTGCTCGGCCGGCTGGCCCGGCACCCGGGGGCGCTGTGCGGACTCATGCTGCTGCTGGCCCTGGTGGCGTTCGCGGTCGTGGGGCCGTACGTGTGCCGGTGGTCCGCCACGGACGTCGACTACACGGCGCTGCGGCAGCCGCCGGACGCGCGCCACTGGATGGGCACCGACCGGATCGGGCAGGACGTGTTCGCCCAGGCCGCGCACGGGCTGCGGAAGTCGCTGCTGATCGGTGCGCTGGTGGCCGTGGTCGCCACCGGGCTGGCGGCGGCGGTGGGCGCCTGCGCCGGGTACTTCGGCGGCTGGACGGACCGGACGCTGATGTTCGTGGCGGACCTGCTGCTGGTCCTGCCCGGCTTCCTCGTCCTGGTGGTGCTCGCCCCGCGGCTGCGGCAGTGGGGCTGGCTCGCGCTGGCCGGGCTGCTCGCCCTGCTGGGCTGGATGGTCACCGCGCGGGTGGTGCGCGGCCTGACCCGGTCACTGAAGGAGCGTCAGTTCGTGGTGGCGGCACGGCTGATGGGGGTCGGGCCGGTGCGGATCATCTGGCGGCACATCCTGCCGCACCTGGCCTCGTTCCTGGTCGCCGACGCGACGGTCACGGTGGCCGGGGCGGTGGTCAGCGAGGCCGGGCTGTCGTACTTCGGCTTCGGCGTGCAGCCGCCCGACGTCTCCCTGGGCACGCTGATCGCGGACGCGTCCGACGTGGCCCTGGTCTATCCGTGGATGTTCTTCTTCCCGGCCGGCCTGCTGACCGCGTTCGTGCTGGCCGTCAGCTTCCTCGGCAACGCCCTGCGCGACGCCCTGGACCCCACGACGGTACGGGCCGCCGGGCCGCCCCGCGGTGCCGTGTCGGGGCTCGCCTGATGAGCACGGACCGGGCGGTGCGCGGACCGGCGGCCCCGGCCCTTCAGGTGCGCGGTCTGACGGTCGCCTTCGGCGGCGGGCGCCGCCGGCCGCCGGTGCCCGTGGTGCGCGGCGTGGACCTCACGCTGCGCCGCGGTGAGGTGCTGGGCCTGGTGGGCGAGTCCGGCGCGGGCAAGACGCTGACCGCGCTGTCCCTGCTCGGCCTGGCACCGCCCGGCGCCCGGGTGGGCGGTTCGGTACGGCTGCTGGGCGAGGAGATGCTGGGGCGGCCGGAGCGGGAGCTGGCCGGCCTGCGGGGCCGCCGGATCGCCATGGTCTTCCAGGACCCGCTGCACGCCTTCACCCCGGTGCTGCGCGTCGGCGACCAGATCGCGGAGGCCCTGCGCATCCACGAACGCCCGCGTCCGGGCCGGGAGTCGGCGCTGCGGCGGGCCGTGGAGCTGCTGGACTCGGTGGGGGTGCCGGAGCCGTCCCGGGCGGCCCGCGCCCTGCCCCACCAACTCTCCGGCGGCATGCTGCAGCGGGCGATGATCGCGATGGCGGTGGCGAACCGGCCCGCGGTCCTCGTCGCCGACGAGCCGACCAGCGCGCTCGACGTGACCGTGCAGGCCCAGGTCCTCGAGACGCTCGCGGCCGCCCGGCGGGAGACAGGAGCGGCGCTGCTCCTCGTCACCCACGACCTGGGCGTGGTCGCGGGCGCCGCGGACCGCGTCGCGGTCCTGTACGCGGGGCGGGTGGTGGAGACGGGGCCGGTGGAGGCGGTGCTCCGCCGGCCCCGGATGCCGTACACCGTCGGCCTGCTCGGCGCCGTGCCCCGGCCCGACACCCGGACACCGCCCACCCCGGTCCCGGGCACCGCTCCCGCCCCGGGTGCGGTCGGCCCCGGCTGCCCCTTCGCCGCGCGCTGCCCCCTGGCCGAACCCGAGTGCCGGGCGGCCGAACCTCCGCTCACCGGGGTGGACAGCCCGTCCCGCACCGCCCCCGCGGCACCCGACGCGCACACGGCGGCCTGCCGGAGGATCCCGGCGGTCCGGCTCCGCAGCGCGGCGGACCTGTTCGGGCGACCGCCGACGGACGGCGACATGGACACGGGCGACACGGCCGCAAAGCCGACGGACGGCGACATGGACACGGGCGACACGGCCGCAAAGCCGACGGACGGCGACATGGACAGGGGCGCCGCGGAACGCGGGCCGGCTCTCCCGGCCGGACCGTGGCGCCGGGCCGGCGGCGCACCGGCGCACGCCGGCTCCCCGGCCGTGTCCGCGAGCTCGGCCGACGGCACAACCCCCGCCGGAGGCCCGGCCGCCGACGTCGTGCTGTCGGTCTCCGGGCTGGCGCGGTCGTACCGGTCGACGAGGCTGCTGCGGCGGGGGCCCGAGGTGCGGGCCGTCGAGCACGTCGATCTGGAGGTGCGGCGCGGGCAGACGCTGGCCCTGGTCGGGGAGTCCGGGGCCGGGAAGAGCACCACGCTGCTCGAGATCGCCGCGCTGGCGGCTCCGCAGGCCGGGCGGGTGGAGGTGCTCGGGCGGGACACCGCGCTGCTCTCCCGGCGGGCGGCGCGTGAGCTGCGCACGGCGGTGCAGCTGGTGCCGCAGGATCCGATGTCGAGCCTCGACCCGCGGATGCCGGTGGGGGACATCGTCGCCGAGCCGCTGCACGCCGCACGGGTGCCGCCGGCCGTCGTGGCGGCCCGGGTGCCCCGGCTGCTGACCCAGGTGGGGCTGCGCCCCGCCGACGCGGACGGCTACCCGCACCAGTTCTCCGGCGGGCAGCGCCAGCGCGTCGCGATCGCCCGCGCCCTGGCGGTCGGCCCCGCGCTGCTGCTGCTCGACGAGCCGGTGTCCGCGCTGGACGTGTCCGTGCAGGCCGGGATCCTGGACCTGCTGCTGCGGCTGAAGCGGTCGCTGGGCCCGGCGTATCTGCTGGTCTCGCACGACCTCGCGGTGGTCCGGCAGCTGGCCGACCGGGTGTCGGTCATGTACGCGGGCCGGACGGTGGAGACGGGCGGGGTCACGGAGGTGTTCGGCCGGCCGCGCCATCCCTACACCCGGGCCCTGCTCTCGGCCGTACCGCTGCCTGATCCGGTCGCCGAGCGCTCCCGGCGCCGGATCGTGCTGCCCGCCGCCCCCGGGCCGCTCCCGCACGCGGTCTCCGGGTGCGCCTTCCGGGCCCGCTGTCCCGTCCAGGCCGTGCTCTCGGCCGCGCAGCTGCGGCGCTGCGCGGCCGAGACACCGCGCACCCGGGCGGCCGGACCGGCGGACCACACCGTCTCCTGCCATTTCCCGGACGATTTCCCGCACGACGAAAGACCGGGTCCGGTCCGGCGGCCGTAGCGGCGGCCGCCGGACCGGACCCGGTCCTTGCGAGGCACAAGTGGATCAGCAGCAGCCGCCGCTCCCGCCGACGCCCGCGGGCAGGCTTTCGTGCTGCAGCGGGCGCCCCGGGCCGGAATCGCTCAGCCACAGTCCGCCGGACACCAGACCACTGATCAGGACGACTATTGCGAAGAGCGCGAATATTTTATTGCTCACGAAAATCCCCTCCCCTGAACAATACAAGGTTGCGCCTTGACAATTACAGTCAACCTTGAATGACTACTTTAGTCAAGTGAATCGATGAAAAATCAAGCATAATAAAACGGAATATCACTCACCGCATAAGGCGTCCCTTATCTCGAACAGAGAAGTGCGCAGCAAAATACGGTAGAGCGCCGCTAAAAGATCACCGGAAGCCCATTGGGTTGATATCAACTTACTGGTAACATCGATCTGTCATCCCTACAGTCAAGTACGGCACCGAGGAGTTCGCATGGATCCACTCGGCAACGCGACGGCCGCAGGACTGGGCGAGCGCATCAGGGTGTTGCGCGGCAAACGTGGACTCAAGCAGCAGGATCTGGCGTCCGGCGAGATCTCGGCCAGCTACATCTCCCTGATCGAGTCCGGGAAGCGCGGCGCGCCGTCGGACGCGGTGCTCGCCGCGCTCGCCGAGCGCCTGGGGTGCTCCGTGGAGTACCTGCGCACCGGCCGCGACGACCACGAACTGGAGGAGACCCGGCTGCGGCTGGCCTTCGGCGAGATGGCCCTGCGCAACGGCAGCAACGGCGAGGCGCTGCAGACCCTGAGCGACCTCCTCGCCAAGCCGTCCCTGCTCGATCCGTCGATGACCCGGCGGGCGCGCATCGCACAGGCCTCCGCGCTGGAGAAACTCGACCGGATCGAGACCGCCATCACGATCCTGGAGGACCTGCGGCGCGACCCCGAGCTGACACCCGGTTCCGCCGACTGGTGCACGGTGTCGGTCGCCCTGTGCCGCTGCTACCGCGACGCCGGCGACATCACGACGAGCATCGAGATCGCCGAGCGGGCCATGTCCAGCCTCGACGCGCTCGGCCTGGACGTCACGGTCGACCACATCCAGCTCGGCACCACCCTCATGGCCTCCTACCACATGCGCGGCGACCTCACCCGGGCCCAGCTGCTCGGTGCCCGGCTCCTGGAGGCCGCCGAGCGGCAGGGGGCGCGGGCCGCACGGGGTGCCGTCTTCTGGAACGCGGGACTCGTGGCCCGCTCCCGCGGCCAGCTCAACGAGGCCCTGGCGCTGGTGGAGCGAGCCCTGGCGCTGATGTCCGAGGACGACAACATCCGCCATGTCGCCATGCTCAAGATGAACTGCGGCTCGCTGCTCCTCCAGGTCGACGACCCCCGGCCGGCCCGCGCCAAGCAGCTGCTGGAGGAGGCCCAGCAACTGCTGGCGGAGGTGGGCAACGCACCCGAGCTGGCCCAGTGCGAGATCGGCCTGGCCGACGCGGACGCGATGCTCGGCAACTGGGACGAGGCCGCGGCCCACGCGGAGCGGGCTCTCGGCCTCACCGGCTCGGAGTCCCGCATCCAGGCCGTCGGCGCGCGTGCCACGCTCGCCGAGATCCATCTGCTGCGCGGCGACCACGAGCAGGCGGCCCAGTGCCTGCAGGCCGCCACCCGGCAGCTGCGTCAGTTCCCGCCGTCCCACCAGACCGCGCTCAACTGGCGGTACGTGGGCGACCTGTGGCGCCGGCAGGGCAACAGCACCGCGGCCCTGCAGGCGTACGACCAGGCGCTGTCGTCGGCCGGACTGGCCCCGAACCGCGAACCGCGCACGGCCTTCACCGAGCCGGGCCGCCGCTCCTGACGCTGACCCACTTGGCACCACCGGAATTCCCCTTTCGGAACACCCGTCGAATGCCCGCACACCCGTCGCACACCGCAGAGCGAGGGAAGCCCGCCGGGCCCCGGTCTGCGTTCACCGGTTCCGGCCCCTTCCCCACCGGCCCGCTGCCGACCCGGCCCGCCGGTGGGGTGGTTCCGCCCCGGTTCCGGCCCCGCCGCCGTCAGCGGGACGTGGCGAGGCGGTGCAGGGCGGCCAGCGGGATCGGCAGCCGCTCGGGGCGCAGGCGGGACTCGTACACGGCCTCGTAGACGGCCTTGTCCGCCTCGAACGCCCGCAGCAGCACGGGGTGGCAGTCGGGGTCCTCGTGCCCGGCGGACGCGTAGCCCGCGATGAAGGCGCGCCGGTTGCGCACCGCCCACGCGGACGCGCGCCGGCGGCGGCGCAGCCGTTCCGCCGGCGCGGAGTCGTCGTCGTCCGCGGCGAGACCGGTGCGGGCCGCGTAGTCGAAGGAGCGCAGCATGCCGGCGACGTCCTTGAGCACCGGCTCCGGGCGGGCGCGTTCGGCGGCGGACCGGGCCGGTTCGCCCTCGAAGTCCACGATCCGCCAGCCGTCGTGGGCGCGCAGCGCCTGACCCAGGTGCAGGTCGCCGTGGATGCGCTGGACGAAGAGCGGGCAGCCGCGCCCGGCCACCCGGGCGCAGTCGTCGAAGAGGGCGCCGAGCCGTGCGGTGTACCGGGCGAGCGCCGGGACCTCCTCGGCGGCCTCCTTCAGGCGCATGGTCATCCGGGCCGTCTCCTCGGCCACGTCCTCCACGGTCAGCCGGGTCCGCCCGAACGCCTCGCCCAGCGCGCCGTGCACGTCGGCGACGGCGCGGCCCAGGGCGGCCGCGTCCGCGGTGAAACCGCCGCCGGCCGGGCGGCCGGTGCCGGCCACGGCGTCGGCGGCCTGCCGCACCGCCTCCTCCCAGCCGTCCCGCGCGTCCGGCAGGAACTCCTCGATGAGGCCGAGGACCAGGCCCTCCGCGCCGGGCGCGTCGCTGTGCACCGCCCCGTAGAGGTGGGGGGTGCGGGCGCAGTCCTGGCCGGTGAGCGCCCGCAGCGCCTCGACCTCGGTGTGCGGTCCCGGCTCCGGGCGGCGGAAGATCTTCAGCAGCAGCCGGTCGCCGTAGGCCACGGAGGTGTTGCTCTGCTCCACCTGGAGCGGCCGGGGCACCAGGCCGACCGGCAGCGGGTAGCGGGAACTGCGCTCCAGGCGCGGCCCGTGCTCGGCGCCGCCGCCCGCCAGGGTGCGCAGCAGCAGGGCGAGCACGGTGCCGTCGGCCAGCGCGTCGTAGACCCGCCAGCCCTGCCAGGGCCCGGACGGCACGGTGGCGATGGCGGCGGGGGCCAGCCGGGCCGGCAGCTCCGGGCGCAGGCCCAGCAGGAGCTGGCAGCGCAGCGGTCCGGCGGCACCGTCCGCCGAGACCACGGCGTGCAGCAGCAGCGGGGGTCCGTCCCCGACCACCGAGGCGGCCTCGGCGGTCAGCGGGGCACCGGCGTAGCGCGCGTCGAACCAGCGCCGGCCGGTCAGCCATGGCCCGAGCGCGGGCAGCAGCGGCTGCAGGATCTCCGTCCTCATGACGCCTCCTCGGTCGTCAGCACGTGCGCGACCTGGCGGGCCGGGTCGAGGCGCACGTAAGTGGACTCGCCCCAGGAGTAGACGGCTCCGGTGAGTTCGTCGCGGAGCTTGAGCGTGCCGTCGGCGGGCAGCCCGAGGGCCGCCAGGTCGCAGGTCACGGTCGCCTCCTGGGCCCGGTGCGGATCCAGGTTGACGACGACCAGCACCACGTCGGTACCGCCCCGGGGCAGGTCCACGTGCTTGGAGTAGACGAGGATCTGGTCGTTGTCGGAGTGCTGGAGCCGCAGGTTGCGCAGTTCCTGGAGGGCCGGGCGGGTCCGGCGGAGCCGGTTGAGCAGGGTGATCAGCGGGGTGATGGTCCGCCCCTCGGCCTCGGCCGCCGCCCAGTCGCGGGGCCGCAGCTGGTACTTCTCCGAGGCGAGGTAGTCCTCGGTGCCCTCGGCGAGCGGGGTGTTCTCGCACAGCTCGTACCCGGCGTACACCCCCCAGCTGGGCGCGGCGGTCGCCGCCAGCACGGCCCGCACCTCGAAGGCGGGCCGGCCGCCGTGCTGGAGGTAGGCGTGCAGGATGTCCGGGGTGTTCACGAACAGGTTGGGCCGCAGGAAGTCGGCGCTGTCCCGGCTGAGTTCGGGCAGGTACTCGGTCAGCTCCCGCTTGGTGTTCTTCCAGGTGAAGTAGGTGTACGACTGCTGGAAGCCGGCCTGGGCCAGGGCGTGCACCATGGCCCGCCGGGTGAACGCCTCGGCCAGGAACACCACGTCCGGGTCGGTGGCGTTCACCTCGCCGATCAGCCGCTCCCAGAAGTGGACCGGCTTGGTGTGCGGGTTGTCGACGCGGAAGATCCGTACGCCCTGGGCCATCCAGTGCCGCAGGACGCGCAGCGCCTCGGCGTACAGGCCCTCGAAGTCGGTGTCGAAGTCGAGGGGGTGGATGTCCTCGTAGGTCTTGGGCGGGTTCTCGGCGTAGGCGACCGAACCGTCCACCCGGTGGTGGAACCACTCGGGGTGGCCGGTCACCCAGGGGTGGTCCGGGGAGCACTGCAGGGCGAAGTCGATCGCCACCTCCAGGCCCAGGCCGCGGGCGGTGGTGACGAAGTACCGGAAATCGTCCAGGGTGCCGAGGTCGGGGTGGACCGCGTCGTGGCCGCCGTCCGGCGAGCCGATGGCCCAGGGCGAGCCGACGTCGTCGGGGCCCGCGACGAGCGTGTTGTCCCGGCCCTTGCGGTGGGTCACGCCGATGGGATGGACGGGCGGCAGGTACACCACGTCGAAGCCCATCGCGGCGACGGCCGGCAGCCGGGCGGCGGCGGTCCGCAGGGTGCCGCTGACCGTCCGCCCGTCCGACGTCACCACCGCGCCCTCCGAGCGCGGGAACAGCTCGTACCAGGAGCCGACCAGGGCCCGTCGGCGCTCCACCCGCAGCGGCAGCTCCCGGGAGGAGGTGATCAGTTCGCGCAGTGCGTAGCGGCCCAGGGCGGCCGTCACCCGGGGGGTGGTGACGGCCGCCAGCCTGGCCGAGGCCGGGGCCAGGGGGTCGCGGAGCGCGGCGATCGCGGTCCGGACCTCCTCGCGCCGGCCGCAGTCGGTGATGTCGTTCTCGCCGTGTGCCGCCCGTTCGTGCAGCAGCACGCCCTCGCGCAGGGTGAGCTCGGTGTCGACGCCGGCCTCGATCTTCAGCGCGGCGTCCCGGCGCCAGGTGGCCAGCGGGTCGGCCCAGGCCTCGACGCGGAAGGTCCACGTCCCCTCGGCGTCGGGGACCACGGTGGCGCTCCAGCGGTCGGCGTCCTCGTCGACGAGGGTCATCGGCACCCGCCTGGCGGGGACTCCCCCGGGGCCGCGCAGGACCACGTCCGCGGCGATCACGCCGTGGCCCTCGCGGAAGACGGTGGCCGTGATGTCGAGGTGCTCGCCGGTCACGGCCTTGGCGGGCAGTTCCCCGTCCCGCACCCGGGGGCGGACGTCGAGGACGGGGATGCGCCCGGTCACCGGTGTCATGACGATCGCTCCTCTCCCCGTTCCCGTCCCGTCAGCCCTGCCCGGCCTGCCCGGCCGCGGCGGCCTGGGCGGACTCGGCGGGCCGGCGGTCGGCGAGCAGGTCGATGATGGTGCGGGCGAAGACGTGGCAGTGGTTGCCGGTGCGGCCGGTGACCAGGTCGTCGTGGACGACCACGTCCTGGTCGACGTACTCGCCGCCCATGTTCCTGAGGTCGCCCAGCAGGTTGTTGTGCACCACCGCGCGGCGCCCGCGCATCAGGTTCGGGATCGGCGCGGCGAGCCACATGCCGTGGCAGATGATGCCCTTGAGGATCGCCGGGTCGGCGAACGCGCGGCGCAGGAACTGCGAGGCCGGCGGCAGTTCGTCGGGGTCGTCGGTGTAGCGGAGGCGGTCGGAGACCATCCCGGAGGGGACGATCACCGCCGAGTACTCCTTCAGCGCGAACTCGTCGAGGTCCTCGAAGGACTCGTTCACGTCGAAGGGCATGCGGTGTTCGTGCCCGTGGAAGGTCATCTCCTCGTTGCCCCACAGCCGGGTCAGGAAGTGGACCTCGGCGCCCTCCTCGGGGAAGCGGTAACGGTAGTAGAGGATCTCCGGCTCGTAGAAGTCGCTCTCCATCAGGACGGCGATCTTGTGTCCGTTCAGTCGCACGGCACTCACCCCTTTCCCTTGGCCGTCACGAGGTCGACGAGGAACGGCCCGTGGTGGGCGAGGGCCTGTGCCACCGCGCCCTCGGCCTGGCCGGGCTTCTCCACCCGGACGGCGGCCACGCCGAGGGAGCGGGCGAGGCCGGTGAAGTCGATGGGCGGGTGGGAGAGGTCGAACATGCCGGGCTGTTCGTGGGCCGGTATGCCGGTCTCCCGCCAGTACTCCTCGATGTTGTCCTCCAGCAGCCGGTAGCTGCCGTTGTTGCAGATCACGAACTTGGTGGGCAGCCCGTACCGGGCGGCCGTCCACAGCGCCTGGAAGGTGTACATGCTGCCGCCGTCGCCGGTGAAGCCGACCACCGTGCGGTCGGGGTGGGCGAGCTGGGCGCCGAGCGCGCCGGGGATGCCGACGCCGAGGGAGCCGCCCCGGGTCTGCATCCACTGGCCGGGCACGGTGGGCGGCAGGTGGCGGAAGAGCGTCGGGGACGCGGTCAGCGCCTCGTCGAACAGCAGCGCGTCCGGCGGCAGTTGGCGGGCCAGTTCGCGGGCGAAGGCGGCGGTGGGCAGGGTCTGCGCCTCGCCGTCGGCCAGGTCCCGGTCCCGGGCGCCGGCCAGCGCGTCGGCCCGCTCGGCGGCCCGCACCCGCAGCCGCTCGGCCGCCTCGGCGCGCCGCTGGTCGCCCATCTCGCCGTGCAGCGCGTCGGCGAGCAGCCCGAGGGTGGCCTTCGGGTCGGCCACGATGCCGAGGTCGACCGGGAAGTTCTTGGCGATGGCGTCGGTGTCCAGGTCGACGTGGACCACCGGGGTGCCCTCGGCGAAGACGTCGTACAGCGCCGGGAACACCTCGGGCAGCGCGTAGGTGCCGACGATCAGGACGCCGTCGGCGGCGCCGGTGATCCGGCGGCTCTGCTCGCCGAACATGTGCCCCAACTGGCCCGCGTACGCGGGATGCTGGGCCGAGAGGTTGACCTCGGCCCAGTCGGCGCCGTAGACGTCGGCGCCCCACACCTCGGCGAGGCGGGCCAGTTCGGGCTGGGCGCCCGCGAAGTGCACGCCGTCACCGGCCACGATCAGCGGGCGGCGGGCCCCGGCGAGCAGGGCCGCGGCGCGGGCGACGGTGTCCGGGGCGGGGAGGCTGCGGACCTCCGGGTAACTGACCGGTACGACCGGCTCCCGGGTGCCGGCGTCCATCACGTCGGCCGGCAGCACCACCAGGACCGGCCCGTACGGCGGGGTTCCGGCCACCTTGAAGGCGCGGCGCAGCACGCGCAGCGTGGAGTCGGGGTCGAGCACCCGGGTCGCCCACTTGGTGACCGGTTCCGCCATGCCGACCAGGTCGGCCGCCATCTGGGCGTCGAGCCCGGCGTACCGCAGCCCGGCCTCGCCGACCAGGGTGACGATCGGGGCGTGGCCGCGCATGGCCTGGTAGAGCATGCCGATGCCGTTGCCGAGGCCGACCCCGGAGTGCAGTTGCAGGACCGCCGGGGTACGGGTGGCGCGGGCGTGGCCGTCCGCCATGCCGACGGCCGTGGCCTCCTGCAGGGCCAGGATGTACTGGATCGAGGGGAAGGAGCGCAGTTCGTCGAGGAACCCCTGCTCGACCGTGCCGGGGTTGCCGAACATGTACCGGACGCCTTCGGCCTCCAGTTGCTCCAGGAGCGCGACACGCGCGGGCCTGCTGTCCATGCTGGTCACCTCTCGCGGGACGGGATGTCAGGACGTCAGGAGGTCCTGAACCCCCACTGGCGCAGGCCCTGTTCGAGGACCTCGACGGTCTTCTGGCCGGTCAGATAGGAGTCGGGGGTCGACCGGCCGGTGATGAACGGGTAGTCGACGATGACCGAGGTCTCCTTGCCGAAGTTGCCGTGGTAGGCGCCGCCGGGCGCGGTGGCGTCGCGCAGGATGTACTCCAGCGGGTACGGCGGCGGGCCCATCACGAAGTCGGTGCCGAGGAACCCGGTGCCGTCCTTGTAGTCGTACTCGATGCAGTGCCCGGTGACGTGCTTGCCGCGGATGATGGACTCGCGGGTCTCCTGGTCGCGGGCGAAGGCCAGGCAGGCGACGCCGTAGCACTCGGCGGCGATCGGCCGGTCCAGCTCGCGGAAGGCGAGGATCAGGTCGTGCACCCGCCAGTTGTTGGCGAGGTCGACGATGGGTCCGCTGCCGCCGACGATCAGCAGCGCGTCGTAGCGGTCGGCGATCTGCCGGCGGATCTGCTCCAGGCGGCTGTGGTAGGCCTCCCAGTCACGCAGGAAGTACGGCCGGGAGCGGTAGGGCCGGTCGGGCAGCCAGGACGCGAGGTCGAGGGGGTTGTCGAGCCGGTCCGACTCCTCGACGGCGCGCACCTTGGCCGCCATCTCGGGCGTGGTGACGGACCGGCCGAGCGGCGGGTCGACGTACTCGGGGTCCATGCTCGGCGGCAGCGCGTTGGGCCGCTTGCCGGTGGGGGTGGCGAAGGTGACGTGGTAGCCGGCCTGGTCGAAGGTCTCCAGGGGGCCGATCAACTCCTCGCCCCAGTAGCCGTGTTCGGACAGGACGACGAGAATGCGCCTGCTCATGGGATTCCTCCCGGATCGGCGGGACGGTGCCAAGTGGCGGATTCCTGTCTACGGGGGGCACTTCGTCCCGACCATCGCCGCCCCCCGTGCTCAGGGCACATGCCCAAGTGGCCGAATGCACTACGGCATGTTGTGGCCAACGCCTGCGGGGGCGTCGCCACCGGGCGGTACGGCCCGCGCGGACGGCGAGTTGCCCGAGCCTGAGCTGCGACTTCGCACAGTGCGGCCGGCGTCCCCGGCGCGGGGCGCGCGGCGCGGCCGGGGTGTGCGGTCATCGGACGCGTATCGCTCCCGGTCGCCGGGGGCGGGACCCCGATGAGCGGAGACATCCATGTCCACCGAACAGACCGGCTCCGACCGGGAGATCGAGGAGTTCGTGCAGCGCTGGTTCGAGCTGCTCAACGTGCACGCCCCGGTCGCCGAGCTGCTGCCCTTCGTCGCCGACGAGGGCCTGGAGATGGCCTTCCCGGAGCGCACCCTGCACAGCCACGCCGACTTCCTCGACTGGTACGCGGCGGTCGGTGAGGCCTACAGCGAGCAGGACCACACCGTGGAGAAGCTCGTCCACCAGGAGGACGGCCTGCGGATCGGCATCGACCTGACCGTCGTGTGGACGGCGAAGTCGACCGCCGACGGCACCGTGTCCTCGTTCCGGATCAACCAGCA
>NZ_JBFAXI010000011.1:0-129966 GCF_040680735.1 Streptomyces sp. NPDC051987
GGCCGGTCGTCAGGTGGGGCCGGTCGTCAGGTGACCGGCCCCGGTTCAGGCGCCAAGGGAGCCGATGTGCTTGTACGCCGCCGACCCCCTGGAGCTGGGGTGTGACGCGGACGGAATGGGTGAGCTTCAACACATCGGGGGTCTTTGGCGTATACAGGCAATCCCCACCGGCGCTGTTGCGTATCGCGCACTGTTCCCGCAGTACAAGCACGTGTCACCAACGACATGACGTCCCGTCATACAGCGCTCAGGGAAAGAGAGAAGGGCTGGTCAACTACTTCCGCGTAGCGGAGAGCGGCTGTCGATGTGAACCTCAGCTGTCACTCCAGCCTCTACTGTGTTGCCAGACCCGTCCCGGGCCTCTCCCCCACTCAGCGGGCGGGACTCCCGTCTGCCACCACTCAGAACAGGCAGCCGCGGGTATGAAGCCACTGCGCCCAGAAGATCCCCAACGCCTGGGCCCCTACCGCCTCGTGGCCCGGCTGGGAGCAGGCGGAATGGGACGGGTGTATCTGGCCACCTCACCAGCAGGTCAGACCGTCGCGGTCAAGGTCATCCGCCCGGAGATGGCCGAGGACAAGAACTTCCGCATCCGCTTCCGGCGCGAAGTGGCGGCCGCTGCGGCCGTCGGCGGCACCTACACCGCATCCGTTGTCGACGCCGCTCCGGACGCGGAGACCCCGTGGCTCGCCACCACCTACATACCCGGCCCCACCTTGGCCGAGTCGATCGCCGAACACGGGCCGCTGCCGGTGGAGTCGGTTCTGGCCCTCGGCGCGGGCATGGCTGAGGCGCTCATCGCGGTGCACGCCCAGGGACTGGTGCACCGCGACCTCAAACCCTCCAACGTGCTGCTCGCCGCCGACGGACCACGCGTCATCGACTTCGGCATCGTCCGCGCCCGCGACGGCTATCAACTCACCGCCACCGGGGGCGTGTTCGGCTCCCTTGAATACATGTGCCCGGAACAGGCCACCGGCGATCCGATGGGGGCGGAGGGGGACGTGTTCTGTCTCGGCTCGGTGCTGGTGTTCGCCGCCTGCGGGCGCCCACCCTTCAGCGGCGCCGCGGCAGCGACTCTCCTCTACCAGGTGGTCCACGGGTGGCCCGACCTGACGGGAGTGCCCGAGCCGCTCGACAAGATCATCGGTCTCTGTCTGGTCAAAGACCCCACCTTGCGCATCAGCCCCGAGCGGCTGTCCGCGGCGTGCGCCCCGGGCGGCGTCGAACAACTGCTGACCGCGGCCTGGCTGCCCGCTCCGGTGGCGGCGACCGTCGCCCGCTATCAGGCCGCCGTCATGGATCTCGTGCCGCGACCCGCCGCAGCCCTGCCGTTCGCTGCCGACACGGACACGGACACGGAGACGGACACCGACATCGCCACCGAGAGCGAGGACGGGTCGAGCGGCACCCACCTACTCGAAGACGACTCCGACAGCAGCGGCAGCGGCAGCGGCAGCGGCAGCGGGGAAGCGTGCGACAGTGCAGGGTCCGCCCTCTCCGTCGCGCCCCGGGCCGATGCGAACTTCCTCGGCGCCCCGGCACCGGAGAGGTCCCCCACCTCGGAGTCGACAGGCCGAGAGACGGCGTCTTCGCGTGTGCACCGTCGCTCCCCCGCGTACTCCGGTCCCTCCCGACGCTCCGTCCTCGCCGCCGGCACGGGGCTGGCGGTGGTCGGCGGTGCCGCCGCACTCGTCGCCGTACGAAGGAAGCCCCGCGCCCGCCCCACGACGTCCACCGCCTCGGCGCCCGAACCCAACTGGGTATACCGCAGCGCCCCGTTGCTGCAGACCCCGGCGGTCTTCAACGACGGCACCGCCCTGCTCAAGGCTCGTCCGGGCACGATGATCTGCCTCGGCCTCGCCGACGGCTCCCGTCCTCAGTGGATCTACGAGGGCATCAGCCTCTCCCCCACTCCCGTCCTGCTGACCGACGGCGCGGCCGTCGCGCTCGGTACGGGCGCCACGGTGATCGGCGTCGATCCGGGCAGCGGGGCCGAGCGGTTCACCCTCGACTTCGGCACCGGCTTCCAGTTCACCCAACTGCTGGGCGCCTACGACGGCTTCGCCGTCTCCGTGCTCGGCGCTCGGTTGGAGCGCCAGTCGTCGGAACAGGGCGTCGCAACATCCACCGACGCGATCTTCGGCGTCGATCTCCGGGCCCGCCGAGCCGAGGTCATCCCGGTCAGCCCGGAAGACGTCGGGATACCCCTGCAACCGGTCGTCACGTCCGAGTACTTCGTCTACGCCGACGGCCTGCGCAACGTCTCCGTCCGCAGCATCCACGACGCCGGCTCCCTGCGGTGGAGACACCCGGTCGGCTACGACCTCCGGCCAGGTCTCGCCGTACTCGGTCAGACCGTTTTCGCCATCGGCTCCGAACTCATCGCCCTGGATCTCGGCACCGGCACGCTCCGCTGGCGGGCCAAGCCGGAACACGGCCTGTTCGCATCCCTCGGAGCGGGCGGCGACACCGTCTACGCGGTCGGCAACGACCCGTACGGCATCTACGCCTTCAACGCGGCGAACGGCGCACGGCGCTGGTTCTGCGCAACGCCCCAGCTCGACGGCGACCGTCCCATCACCGTCGGACCGCACGCCGTCTACGCCGCCGCCCTCCAGAACAAGGACGGCTTCTTCGCCATCGACGCCGCCACCGGCCGCCTGCGCTGGAACTTCACGGACGGCCGGGACACCGGCCTCAACGGCTGGCAGATCTCCTGCGACCCCGCCGGACATCTGGTGGCCCACCACTACGACCGGGTCTACGGGTTGCCGAGCATCTGATGCGCGGCGTGTCTTCGTGGGGGAACGCCGGCTGCCGGTCCGGCAGGGAGAAGCGGACGGCAGCGTCGTCACACACAGCGGCTTGCCCGGCTCGGCCCTGGGTACCCCCATAGCCGGTTCGAGCCGGACATGAACTCCCCCATCGCCCTTCGCCGCCGCGGCGGCCATGGTGCCGGGCCTCCGCACCGCGTCCGGTCTGCAGGCTCCCGCATCGCTCGCGGAGGGGATGGCCGGAGCGGCAGCCTGCACCGTGCGCAGGCCACCCGCGTCCGCGGGCGGCCCGGCAGGGTCCTCGGTCTGACGGGCTACGCCGTGCGGCCGCCAGGATCGGCGGTGGCCTGGCTCTGGGCACGGTCCGGTGCGGGTACGGCCGGGGCACCGTCGCCGTGTGCCGTCGCCGTACGGGGCTGCGGGCGTAGCAGGATCAGGACGATCAGACCGCCGAGCGTCGCCGCGGTCGCCGCCAGCAGGAACACCCGGTCCAGGCCTGCCGCGAAGGCCTGGTGCACCAGATGGCGTGCCGCGTCACGGTGTGCGGGCGGTGCCGCCTGGACCAGGCGCTGCGCCTGGCCGCCGGCCAGCGCGGAGGCGGCCCGGTCGGTGTCCGGCACCGTGCCGGGACCGGCCAGTACCGCGGCCGTCCGGCTGGTGAAGACCGCGCCGAAGACGGCGATGGCCAACGTCATGCCGAGTTGGCGGAACGTGTTGACCGCCCCGCCGGCCACACCCGCCTGACGTGGGGGCACGGCGGAGGTGGCGGCCGACACCAGTACCGGTGTGGCAAGGCCGACACCCACACCGCTGACCACGAGGCCCCACATGAGCGCGGCTCGTCCCGCGTCGGCCGTCATCCCCGCGCGCAGCAGCAGCATGCCCGCCGCGACGAGCAGCAGCCCCACGCCGATCGGAAGGCGCGGGGCGAGTCGCTGGATGTGGCGGCCGGCCACGGCGGACACCAGGAACGACGCCCCCGCCAAGGGGGTCAGCGCGAGGCCGGCCGCGACCGGGCTGAGGTCGAGGACGGACTGCAGCCACAGGGAGACCAGGACGAGCCAGCCGAACGCACCGGCCTGCAGCAGCAGCGCACCGCTCATCAGGCCCGCGAAGGACGGGCGGCGCAGCAGCGCGGGATCCAGCATCGGGGCGCCGCCGTGCCGCGCCGTGCGGTGCTCGATCACCACGAAGGCGGCGAGAGCGAGAGCGGCGACGGCGAAGGCCGCCACTATCCCGGACGAGGTCCAGCCCGCGTCCGTGCCGCGGATGAGCCCGTAGGTGAGCGCGCCCGCGACGGTGGTGAAGGCCGCCGCGCCGGGGACGTCGACACGCCCCGGTGTACCGGTGCCGGACGCCTTGCCGGTGCCGGACGCCTTGCGGGTGCGGGGCCGGTCCGGGCCCACCGCACGCAGCGTCAGGGCGATGGCCACGGCGGCGATCGGCAGGTTGACGAAGAAGATCGCGGGCCAGCCGATGTGTTCGGTGAGCAGGCCGCCGAGCAGGGGGCCCGCTGCCGCGGCGGCTCCGTTGACCGCGCCCCACACGCCGAAGGCCGTGCCCCGGTCCTTGCCCTGGTAGGTGGTGATCAGGAGAGCGGGCGAGGTGGCGAACATGGCCGCGCCGCCCACGCCCTGCACCACACGGGCGCCGATCAGCACCCCGGCGTCGGGGGCCAGGCCGCACACGAGGGAGGACAGGGCGAACAGGACCAGACCGTAGACGTAGAACCGCCGGTGGCCGAACCGGTCCGCCAGGGAACCGGAGGCCAGCAGCAGGGCCGCGAGGGCCAGGGCGTAGCCGTCGATCACCCACTGAAGCGAGGTGAAGGAGGCCTGGAGGCCGTCGGCGATGCTGGGCAGTGCCACGTTCACGATGGTCACGTCCACCAGCAGGATGAAGGCGCCCAGGCAGACCGCCGTCAGGGGCCACCACTTGCGCATGTCGGGTCTCCGTTCGGAGTGCGGGATTCGGAATTCGGAGTGCGAGAGTCGGCGTGCGGGATTCGTCGTGCGGGAGTGAGTTCGGACCAGACGTGCTGTCCGGCACCGAGCGTTGGCGACGTTCAGGTGTATCTGTTAGCCAGAGCCCGCTCTCTGCGCGGATCCGACAGGATGGAGTGCTGTGAAGACGTATCTCGACATCCCTCGCCGCGCCGACCGCACTCTGTCGGAGGAGGAGGTGGCGCTCGCGCAGGCCCTTCAGATCAACGGACGGGCCTCGTTCCGGGAGATCGCCGACGTCCTCGGCGTCTCCGACCAGACCGCCGCGCGCCGTTGGGCACGGCTGCGGTCCTCCGGGAGGATCCGGGTCCTGGGGCTGACCGACCCCCAGCGGATGGGGGACTCCGGCTGGCTCGTACGCGTACGCTGCACGCCCGACGCGGCCTCTTCCGTCGGGGAGGCGCTGGCGCGGCGTACGGACACCACCTGGGTCCATCTCAGCTCCGGCGGCACCGAGATCAACTGTCTGGTGCGGACCCGCGGATGGGGTCTGGACGACTCACCGCTCCTGCAGAAACTGCCGCGCACGCCCCAGGTGGTGGACGTGTCGGCGCACTGCCTGCTGCACGTCTTCTTCGGCCGGGACCTGAGCCCGATCAACAAGCGCGGACCGCTGACGGCCGCACAGATCGAGGCACTCACCCCACGGGTGACGCCGGAACCGGCGCGGGACGACACGCCTCCGGTGACGCTGGACGACAGCGACCGGCACCTGCTCGACCTGCTGGCCCGGGACGGCAGGGCGGCAGCCGGAGACCTTGCCGCTGCGACGGGTCTGTCCCCGTCGACGGTGCGCCGCCGCATCGCCGAACTCACCGCGTCCGGCGTTCTGTACTTCGACGTCGACCCCCCGGATGTCCTGCGGGAGAACTTCCGGGCCGCCCTGTGGCTGGAGATCGACCCGGCCCACCTCGCCACCGCGGGAGCCGCGCTGGCCGCACACCCCGAGGTGGCCTTTGCCGGCGCCGTGACCGGTACGACGAACCTCTACGCCAGCGTCGACGTCCCGACCGCGCACCTCTTCTACCGCTACCTCACGGAGTCGGTGGCGGCCCTGCCCGGCCTGCGCCACACCGCGACCACCCCCATCCAGCGCACCATGAAGGGCGCGGGCCCCTACCTCCCGGCAGGAACGCCCGCTGCGTGACCCGCAGGCGCGCCGAGAGAGGTCCATCGGCGACTCCGCGCAGGCGAGCGGCCGGGCCGGCGTGACCGCGGCTGCCCTCAGGGCCGGCACTGGGCTCGGGCGGCCCTGACCGCCGCGTCCCGGGACAGCAGAGCCGGGCAGGAGGTGATGAGATCCCGCAGCGCGACGGTCGCCGCCTCGATGACCTCCGCCGGCGCCTGTTCGAAGAGGGCCTCGTGCTCGGTCGAGGTGGCCAGGACCGCACTCTCGGCGAGTGCGACGCCGTCCGGTGTCAGCTTGAGCCAGGTGCTGCGGGCGTCGGCCGGGTCGTCCTCCCGCTCGACGGCGCCGCGGGCCACCAGGCGGTGGGTGACGTTGGTGGTGCCCCCGGTGGAGAGCATCAGGGAGCGCGCCAGCTGATTCGGCTTCAGTCGATACGGCTCACCGGCCCTGCGCAGGGCCACGATGACGTCGAACTCGGCCACCGTGAGCCCGAGTTCGCCCAGTTCGCGCCGGGTACCGCGCTCCAGGGCCGCGGCGAGGAACATGATCCGCCTGCTCAGCTCGGAAGAGGCGACGATGACCTCGGGCAGTTCCGCACGCCAGGTCTGCAGCACTGCGTCCACGGGATCTGAGGGAGCTGTCACGCCGTACACCATAGGTCACTAGATGGATAGCTTCATGGAAAGCTTTATTGGGCCGGCCGCCGCCGGTGCAGGGGCCGCGGCGTTGGCTGTAGCCGTCCCCGGTCAGGTCCAGCGCGTTGACACGGTGATCGCGGCGCCGGCCTCCGAAGGCCGGAGTTCGGCCGGCACGCCCTGCAGTTCGGCATCCACGTCGATGTCCTGTCCGTCCCCCGTCGGCGGTCCGACGACTCCTCTCGGCGCCGTGACGCCCCGGCTCAGAACCCGGGGAAGACGCGTCGCAGGTCGTCCAGGGTCACCGCGTCCCCGGTGAGGGTCACGCTCGTCGGTGTGTACGCGGGCGCGTGACGGCCTGTCGTGAGGCGCAGCCACCACTCGGCGGGCGCGCTCAGCACCGCGTCGGGCCGGGCCGGCTCGTCGCCGAGCGCGACCGCCTCACCGACGACGAGTCCGAAGGACCTCTCGGGCGCCGTGGTACGGATCGCGAGGTGGACCGGACGGCCGTCCAGGGCGTCAGCCCTGGCGATGCGTCCGAGGAGCAGACCGGACTGGTCGAGCAGCGGACCGGTCGCGTCCGGCGCGAGGGCGGCCGCCGGATCGAAGGCGACCTCGACGTCCCAGGTGTGGAAGGTGAACTCGCTCAGCCGCAGGCCCGCCAAGGTGGGCACGTCCACGGGCATCGGCAGGAAGCCGAGGTCGATCCGCAGATCCTCACGGGTCTGCGCATCGAGGCCTTCGTAGCGGGAGACCAGCGCCTCGTCTGCGGCGACGAAGCCCTCGGCCCGCTCCTTCGGGGACATGGCGTCCCAGCGCGCCCAGACGGACTTGTTGAAGTCCCCGTCCTTGGGGCCGGTGCCGTCCAGCGCTCCTTCGAGAGCGGCCAGGCCGATCTCCGCGCCGCTGCCCAGGTGGCTGAGCACCTGCGACACGTCCCATTCCGCCGCCCCCGACTGCCGGCCGAGGTCGGCGGCGTCCAGGCCGCGCACCAGCGAGGTGAGGTGGTCGTGTCCGCTGCGCAGGGCGGCGATGATCCGGTCGGCGCGTTCGCTCATGAGCGTCTCCAAGGTGGTGGGCAGGCAGCCCGGCGGCGATGGCGTGTCCAGCGCATCCAGACAGCTTTTCGTAAAGCTATACGGGAAGTGGTTGGGGTGCAATCAAGGTACGAGCCGGGTGCAACCAAGGAGGCGTGATGACTCGGCCGCCGCCGGCAGCAGGGTGCCAAGGCATGGCCGGCGCTCGGCGGAGCCGTGAAAGCTGGGGGGTGCGCGCGCCGAGTCCGCCCGCTCCCCGAGGAGCCGCGTGGCTCGATCAGGGATTCCTTGTGCAGTGATGCCCGGCACCGGGCAAGTCGTCCACACGGCGGCCGGGCACCCGCGACGTGCTACGCCACCTGCAGCTGCGCCCCCTGCGCAGGCCGTGTGCCGTGTCAGCCCAGGTTTCCCAGTCGGGCGTCGCGCCACAGATCCACCCCGCCGTCAGTGGCGTCGAGGTGGTGGAGGGCGGCGACGTTCTGCTCCAACTGCTCGGTGCTGGACGCGCCGATGACGAGGGAGGTGACCCGCGGGTCGCGCAGGGCCCAGGCCAGGGCCATCTGGGCCAGGGTCTGGCCGCGGCGGGCGGCGATGGCGTTGAGGGCGTTGAGGCGGTCGCGCATGTCGTCGGTCAGACCCCGGCGCCCGGACCGGCTTCAGGCCGCCCCCGCACGCCACTTGGGCGGCGTACCGGGTGGCGGTGGTCGGCGTGCCGGCCGCCACCATGGCGAGCCTCGTCGCGGGGACACCGCTGCCGAACCACCCCGGGCCTGCGCGGACCCCGTCCGCATGGCTCGACCGCCCCTGACTGAGGTCGCCCGGCGGGGTGACCGACCTGCCGGGCAGCGTCACGGTAGGCAGGGACCGCCGTCACCCTCAATGGACATGTTCGTTGGACGAACAAGCCGCCTCCGGCAGACCCGAGGCACCACCTGGCCGAGTACGGTGACGTCGATGACCGACGTGGAGATCGAGATCACCGCAGACCTGGTCCGCGAGTTGCTGCGGGAGCAGCATCCGGACCTGGCAGGACTGGCCCTGCGCGAAGTAGCGGGCGGCTGGGGCAACCAGATGTGGCGTCTCGGGGAGAAGTTGGCCGTGCGCATGCCGCGCCGGGAAGGCGCCCAGGATCTGCTGCGCAAGGAGTGCCGGTGGTTGCCTGCCCTGGCCCCGCGTCTTCCGCTTCCGGTTCCGACTCCGGTGCGGATCGGCGAACCGTCCGCGCGCTTTCCGAGGTCCTGGAGCGTCATGACGTGGGTGCACGGCGAGCCGCTGGACGTCAGCTCGATCAGCCGCGGCGTCCACGCGGCCGACGCCCTGGCGGGCTTCCTCCGCGCGCTCCATGTCGAGGCGCCCGCCGAGGCGCCCACCATGTGGGACCGCGGCGCTCACCCCAGGGAGTGCACGGACGGCTTCGAGGGGTTCTTGCAGGGCATCGCCCCCGGCGGCATCGCCGCCGATGTCCGGGCCGTCCGGGAGGTCTGGGACGATGCCGTCTCGGCCCCCGAGTGGGACGGCCCGCCGGTATGGCTGCACGGTGACCTCCACCCCGCGAATGTCGTCGTCTCGGACGGGACGCTTGCGGGTGTGATCGATTTCGACGCCATGTTCGCCGACGATCCGGCGTGGGACCTGGCGGCCGCGTGGTTGCTGCTTCCCGAGGGCGCGGGTGCACGGTTCTTCGAGGGGTACGCGCATGCGGACGAGGCGACGGTCCGGCGGGCCCGCGGACTGGCCGCCATGAAGAGCCTCTTCCTCATCCTCATGGGCCAGGCGGGAGACCGGGGCCTTCCGGGCGGCAAGCCTGCCTGGGGTCCCGCGGGCCGGGCAGCGCTCGGCCGTGTGCTGGCAGCGTGATGTCGCTGTCTCGCGGGCCGGGGAAGGCAGCGGTCAGTCGGTGACCGCCGGGTGCTGGAACCGGCCCGGACATGCGGTCAGTTCCCGTCCGTCGGGCAGGACGACGGTGGCGGTGCAGGTGGGCGGTACGTCGACCGTGAGGTGCAGCGTGTCGCCCTCGGTGCGTCAGTCGACGGCGATGGTGCCGCGCGGGCTGTCGAAGGCGCCGCGGGCCCAGCCGATCGACGGGCGGTTCGGCCGCGGGCCCGCCGTGTCGACGGCCGCACTGCCCGCATCGAGTGGGACGCCACGACCTGGGCCGCAGGCGCGGCCGCCTCATCTCCCTGCCAGCTGCAGGAGCAGCGACTTCACCTCGGCGGCCGCGTAAGCCTCCTGCTTCAGCTCCGGTTCCGAGCAGAGGAGTACGGGGGCGTGGTCGGGGTTCGTCGGCAGGAGCCCGTGGCTTCCGCTGACGCCCGAGGGGTCCAGCGGTACCGTGCGGATCCGGTAGCGGAAGCCGGCCTTCTTGCGCAGCACGGAGCCGACGGCACGCAGTTTCACCGCGGGGACCGTGTCGTCGTAGAGCAGCTCGGCCGGGTCGTAGCCGGGTTTGCGGTGGATCTCGACCTGGCGGGCGAAGTCCGGGGCGCGGGCGTCGTCGAGCCAGTAGTAGTACGTGAACCAGGCGTCGGGGTCGGCGAGTGCGACGAGGTCGCCGGAACGCTCGTGGTCGAGGCCGTGGGCTGCCTTGCCGTCGGCGTCCAGCAGGTGCTCGACGCCGTCGAGTTCGCCGAGGAGCTTGGCGACGGCGGCGGTGTCGGCGCGGTCCTTCACGTACACGTGGGCGATCTGGTGGTCGGCGACGGCGAAGGCGCGGGAGGTCCAGGGGTCGAGGTACTCCATGCCGTCCTGGGTGTGCACGTGCAGCAGGCCGGCTCGGCGCAGGGCGCGGTTGACGTCGACGGGGCGGGAGGCGGGGGCGATGCCGTACTCGCTGAGCGCGACGACGGTGGCGCCGGCGCGCTGGAAGTGGTCGATCAGCGGGCCGAGCGCGGCGTCCAGTTGGCGGGCGGCGCGGAGGGTCTCGGGTGAGTCGGGGCCGCTGCGCTGGGGTTCGTAGTCGAGGTGGGGGACGTAGACGAGGGTGAGGTCGGGATGCTTCTCGTCGAAGATCTGGCGGGCGGCGCCGAGGATCCACTGGGTCGACGGCAGCCCGGCGTTCGGGCCCCAGTAGGTGAAGAGGGGGAACGGGCCCAGGCGGTCGGTGAGTTCGTCGTGCAGTGTGGGCGGCCAGGTGTAGCAGTCGGGCTCCTTCGCCCCGTCCGAGTAGTAGATGGGGCGCGGGGTGACGGTCCAGTCGACGTCCGCGCCCATGGCGTACCACCAGCAGACGTTGGCGACGGTGTATCCGGGGTCGGTCCTGCGCGCCGTCTCCCAGAGCTTCTCGCCGCCGACGAGTGCGTTGTGCTGCCGCCACAGCATCACCTCGCCGAGGTCGCGGAAGTACCAGCCGTTGCCCACCACGCCGTGCACCGAGGGGAGTTCGCCGGTGAGCAGGGTGGACTGGACGGTGCAGGTGACTGCGGGAAGCACGGTGTCGAGTCGGGCCCGGGAGCCTCGTTCGCCGAGCGCGGCGACGGACGGCATGTGCCGGAGCAGATGTGGGGTGAGACCCACGATGTCGAGGACGACGAGGCGTTTCACGAGTGGTCCTCCTTGAGACCGAGTCCGGTCAACCGCTCGCGTGCCCAGGCGAGTTCGGTGGCGATGCCGCCGGTGAGGTCGGCGGGGGGTTCGGGGAGGACGGACCATGTGTAGGTCTCGACCTCGATGTGGTCGCAGCGGGCGGTGAGTCCGCCCAGCAGTCCGGTGAGCACGTCGGTGAGATGGCCGGCGGTGGTGCGCAGCGGCGGTTCGGGGTCGGCGTGCAGCGGTGCGTGGAAGTGGGTACGCCAGGGGCCGGAGCCGGTGGGCAGCCCGCCGTCCAGGGCGTCACCCAGGTCGTCCACGCCGAGCACCGCACCCAGGTGGGTGGTGCGCGTCTGGTGCAGGAAGCGGGGTTCGGCGAGTCTGCGCAGAGCCTTGCGGGCCACGGGGTCCGCCGGGTCGGCCGCCTCGACGGCGCAGGATGCCTGGAGCTTCACCACGGGGAGGCCGGCGGCGGACAGCCGGTCGAGCGCGGCCCTCGGGTCCTCGAACTGCACGGCGAGGTGACAGGCGTCCAGGCAGACTCCGAGCCGCTCCGGGTCGAGCCCGCCCAGCTCCCGTACCGCCTGTGCGGTGGTTTCCACGACGCAGCCGGGCTCGGGCTCGAAGCCGACCCTGATACGGCGGCCGGTGTCGGACTCGATGGCGGCGAGCCCGTCGGCCAGCAGGTCCAGGGCGCGTCGGGCGGTGTCGGCGCGCTCTCTCGGCCAGGGCTCTCGCCAGGCCAGGGGCAGTGTGGACACGCTGCCCCGCTCGGCGTCCTGGGGCAGCAGTCCCGCGAGCACGCGGGCGCAGTCGAGGGTGTGCCGCAGCCGGGTCTCGTCGGCCCAGTCGGGGAGGTAGACGTCCTTCTTGACGACGTCGTCGTGGAAGCCGGCGTAGGGAAAGGCGTTGAGGGTGACGGTCTCCAGGCCACGGAGGTGCAGCTCGCGCTTGAGCCGCTCCACCGTCGCGTCGTCCGTGCTGAGCCGGGTGACGACGTCCCGGGCCAGCCACAGCCCGATGCCGAGCAGGTCGACGCCGAGACGCTCGCGCACCGGCTCCGCGTACTCGGCGAGTTGGGAGATGACGCCCTCCAGGTCTTCGGCCTGGTGGACGTTGCTGCAGTAGCCGAGGTGGACGGTGGTGCCGTCCGGGTGGCGCAGGCGCACGGTCACTCTCCCCCACGGCGGATGGAGTTGCCGCGGAACGTCGAGCCGTCGTCCGGTTTGGGTTCTTCGAGGTCGAGGCGGCCGCTCTGCCCGTAGAAGGTGACGGGGTTGCGCCACATGACCTGGTCGACGGTGTCGTCGCCGAAGCCGGCGGCCAGCATCGCGTCGGCGGTCTTCCGGGTCTTGAGCGGATCCGAACTTCCCCAGTCGGCGGCGGAGTTGACCAGAACTCTTGCGGTGCCGTGCTTCTTGAGGATCTCGACCATGCGGTCCTCGCTCATCTTGGTCTTCGGATAGATCGAGAACCCGGCCCAGCAGCCGCTGTCGAGAGCCATGCGGACGGTGAGTTCGTTGAGGTGGTCGAGGAGGACGAGGCCGGGGTCGATGCCCGACTCCCGTACGACGTCGAGCGTCCGCTTCGTGCCGGCCGCCTTGTCGCGGTGCGGGGTGTGGACCAGGGCGGGCAGGCCGTGGTCGAGGGCGAGCTGCAGCTGCCGGGCGAGCGCCTCGTCCTCCTCGGGAGTCATGGAGTCGTAGCCGATCTCTCCGACGGCCACGACCCGGTCCTTGGCGAGGTAGCGGTCGAGCTGGTCCAGCACCGGTGTGCAGCGCGGGTCGTTGGCCTCTTTGGGGTTGAGCGCGATCGTGCAGAAGTGCTGGATGCCGAACTGGGCGGCACGGTAGGGCTCCCAGCCGAGCAGCGTGTCGAAGTAGTCGTAGAAGCTCTCCGGGGAGGTACGGGGCTGGCCCAGCCAGAAGGCGGGTTCGACGACGGCGCGCACCCCGGCGGCGTGCATGGCCTCGTAGTCGTCGGTGGTGCGGGACGTCATGTGGATGTGCGGGTCGAAGATGCGCATGGTCAGACTCCTTCCTGGGACGGTGTGCCTGCCGGGCCCTCGCCGAGCGCGGTCAGGGCGCGGGCGACGGCTTCGGGGCGGGTGGGTGCCAGTAAGCGGGCCTGGGTGGCGAGGGTGTCCGCGAGGTCGGGGAAGCGGCGGACGAGGGGCCAGACGTCCGTGGGGACGGTGCGTCCGGCGGCGATGCGTTCATGAGCGAAGTCCGCGAGCATGCGCGCGAGTTCGTGGTCGGCGCGGGCGTCGATGCCGGTCACCCGGTCGAGCGGTAGGCCGAGGAAGACGCACTTGAGGACGGCCTGGCGGTACTCGGATTGCGGGAGGCTGACGGCGGCGTAGGGGCCGAGGGCGGCCTCGATGACGCGGGGGTCGTTGGCGCGCAGGGCCTCGCGGACCAGGGACAGGGCGAGGTCGCCGTGGGAGCCGTCCGCGGCGAGGCCGTCGAGGAGAGGCAACGCGCGCAGCACCGCGCGCTGTTCGGCGGGGTCGCCGTGCCGGTACAGGCCGGCCACCTCGTCGGCGAGGGCCGTGCCCCGCAGGGGCAGGGCCCTGATCAGGATGACCCGGACGGCCTCGTCCGTGCTCCAGTGCTCGTCCAGCGGCGCCCGACCGCAGTGTCGTCGAGCCGCGGGTAACAGGGTCCGGATGGCGGTGGGTTCCACGGCGACGCGCGCCACGGCTTCGTCGAGCCACGCTCGTGCTGCCGGGGTCAGGACGTCGAGGGAGAGGCGGGGGTCTGGGGGTACCGGGGGCAGCGGTGGTGCGGAAGGCATGAGGGACCGAGCCTCCTGTGGGGTCTGAGGAGTGGAGTGCCGAACGGGAGCGCTACGCCGCCGCGGTGCGCAGGAAGTCGAGACAGCGCCGGGCGACTTCGGGGGCGTCCAGGGCACCGCCCTGGATCTCCACCGAGACCAGCCCGCGATGCCCGAGGGCACGCAGTTCCGCGAGGACGGGCGGGAAGTCGATCTCACCGGAGCCGAGTTCGAGATGTTCGTGGACACCGCGCCGCATGTCCTCGATCTGCACGTTCAGCAGCCGCGGCGCGGCCTGCCGTACGCATTCCAGCACGGGCCGCTCCTCCGTGCAGTGGGCGTGCCCGACATCCAGGGTGATCCCGAACAGCTCGTGCCCGCCGAGCAGTTCGGCGAGACGCAGGCAGCGCTCCACGGAGTCGACGAACATGTACGGTTCCGGCTCGAAGGCCAGCGCCACTCCGTGCTGCTCGGCCGTCTCGAGCACCGGCCCGAGCCCGTGGGCCAGTTGCTTGAAGGCGTCCGCTTCGGACCACCCGTCCGGCGCGGGGCCGCTGCACAGGTGCACCGTGGGCGAGCCGAGGTCGGCGGCGATGCGAACCGCCCGGCGCAGCAGGTCCGTTCTTCGCCCGTGCTCGTCCGCCATCAGTGTGGGGAGGTGCTTGCCGGTGGGGTGGAGCAGATACGGCGCGCCGGTCTCGACGGTCACGGCGAGGTCGTACCGGTCCAGCGCCCGGGCGAGGCCGGCGACGCGGCGGGGCAGGTCGTCGGCGTACGGGTCGAGGTGGATGTGGTCCAGGGTGAGGGCGACGCCGTCGTAACCGAGGTCGGCGAGGATGCCGAGCACGGCGTCGAGCCGGTGGTGGGTGAAGCCGTTGGTGCCGTAGCCGAACTTGAGGGGGGTGGAGGGTAATTCCATGAGGTGGTTCCTCACACAGCGTTCAGGTGGGGGATATACGGCGGGTGAGCCGTCGCGCGAGGGGGTGGGCGGCACCGAGGGCGGTGGCCGCGGCCGGTGACCCGGCCCGTGCGGTGAGCGCCGCCTGCAGGGGCATGAGGGCGAGGATCCCGGCCCCCACGGCGCGCCGCACGTTCTCACCGGAGGGCTTGGACACGGCCTTCACCTGGGCGGCGCCGTAGGTGCCGAGGTAGGCGAGGGCGGCGCCGGCCGTGGCGAGTGCGGTGTACCGACCGGCGCCGACGAAGCCGGGACGTGCGGGAGTCGGAGGTGGTACGTCGCCGACGGCGGGCGTGGAGACGGACGTCGAGCGCTGTGTCGGTTGCCCGGTGCCCACGGGCCTGGGACGCCGCAGGACGGCCGCCACGGCCGGGGCCGCGGCCGCCAGGGCGGTGGCGGTGGAGGCCGCGAGGGTCATGGCGGGCAGCCGGGCCGAAGCGCCCTGGACCTCGTGCCGGCTCAACTCGGTGAGGGTGTAGGTGTGCGCGCCGATCAGCGCGGCCGGAACCGCTCCTCTCAGGAGTGCCGTGCCGGTCCTCTCGCCCCGGCTCGCCACCAGTGCGCCCGCGAGGACGTCCAGCGCACGTGCGCCCGCCATGGCGGCCGGGCCCGCCGGGGTGGCCTTCAGCCCGAGGTCGTACGCCCAGACAGCGCCCGCCAGGGCACCCGCCCCGACGAGGCCGCGGCGTCCGCCCGCCACGGCGGCCAGGCCCAGGCCCGCTGCGGTCAGGCCGCCGGCGACGGCGAGGGCGGTACGTCGGGGCACGCGGCCCGACGGCACGGGCCGTTCGGGGCGCTCGACGGCGTCGACGGTGGCGTCGGCGTAGTCGTTCAGGGCCATGCCCGCCCAGTAGAGGCAGACGGACGATCCCATGATGCCGAAGGTCCGGATGTTCGCGGGGGTTCCTGCGGCGGCCGCTCCTGCGAGCACATCTCCGGGGACGCTCAGCGCGGCTGGGGCCCGGACGAGAAGCGCGAGGTCGGCGAGGCGCCTCCGTTCTGTCATGACCGCACACTAGTCCAAATTTGGAACTCATACGTGTGCCACACCTCGTCGACCGACGTGACAAAGAAGACACAGGAAGCACTTCCCAAATCTTCAACTCTGTGACTACTAAGGCGAGTTGACGGCGCGATCCCTGGCTGCCCCCGCACACCTGACTCACGTGACCGTGACCTTGATCGCGCGCCAGCGGTGGCACCGCCGGGAAGCGGCTCGTGTTCCTGGCCGGACCCCGCCTCACCCGCCCCCGTGCCGACCACCTGCCCGCGGCCGGCGTGTCGATCCGTGACCGTGTCCTCACGGGAGCCTTCTCCGCGCAGCCCCGCCCCGACCTGTGAGACGCCTTGACTCACAACCCATCTATAAGACATGCTGTCTCACAGATTCGACGCAGGAATCCCGAGGAGGGACACCATGTCCATGAGCGAGAACGCCGTCGTCCTTCGCTTCGCCGACCGCTCCGCCGCCTACCGGGCACTCAGCGACCTCAAGCACCTCATGTCCACCATGGTCGAGGTCCGCGGCGCCGTTCTCCTCGAACGCCTGGAGGACGGCACGGTGCGCATCCCGGAGGGCCTGGAGACCGAGGCCGGACGCAACACGGCCGTCGGCGGACTGGTGGGTTCGCTCGTCGGTATCCTCGGCGGCCCCCTCGGCGTCCTGACAGGCTGGGGCATCGGCGCGGTGATCGGCAGCGGCTACGACTACAAGCGGGCCGAGGAGGCCACCGGCACCGTCGCCATCGTCACCGCGCACATGCCGCCCGGGGGCACCGCGATCCTCGCGGAGGTCCGCGAGGCCGACCCCCAGCCCCTGGACCTGCTGGCCATGCGCTACGACGCCGTCCTGGAACGCCGCCCGTCGGACACGGTCCGCTCCGAACTCAAGGCCATGGAGAAGGCCGCCGAACAGCTCAAGAAGGACGAGGCGAAGGAGAGGCGCGACCGCAAGCGCGCCGAGGCCGAGAAGAAGATCAAGGACGGGGCCGCGCAGCTGAAGCAGAAGATCGCCAGGTAGCCGGCCACGACCGCGGGGTGACAGCCTCCCGGCCCCGCACGGCGGGGGTGAGCCGGTTCGGCCCGCCCCCGCCGGAGTCACGGTCCTGCCGACGCCGCCGCCTCGGTGCCCCGATCCGGGTGGCTCGGCCGCCGGTCGGGAGCCGGTCCCGGCCGGGATCACTGGGCGACGGTGAAGCGGGTCCGGTGGTGGGCCGGCTTGTCGATCTCGTCGACGAGGGCGATGGCGTAGTCGGCACCGGAGATGAAGGACTTGCCGTCGGCGTCGGAGAGGAGCACGTCGTCGCCGAGGCGGAAGGTGCCGGTGCGCTCGCCGGGGGCCCAGGAACCGAACCCGGCGGCGAGGCCCGCGAACTCGGCACCCCGCACGAGATCGCCGGCACGGTGCCGCGCCTGCGCCGGCGGGCCCTGGAGCGCTCCGGACCCGTCGACGGCGAACTTCTCGCCGTGGCCCTGCTGGAGGAGGCCGCCGGCATCTGGCTCCGCCCGTGACCGGCCGGACGAGGCGTGGTGCGTCCGCTGTCGTGCCGGTCAGCGGTCCGTGGGCACGGCGTGGTCCTGGGCCGGGTCCAGGCCTGCCATCAGTTCCGCGAAGGCCTGCGCGGCCCCGGGGGCGGTGAAGAGGCGGTCGAGGCGGGCGCGGGCCATATGACGCAGGAAGGGTCCGGAGTGGGTGTCGTCGCCGGCGTCGTGGACGGTCCGGGTGAGCCAGTGGGAGAACTCCTGGTCGCTCCAGACGCGCCGCAGGCAGCGTGCCGAGTAGGTGCGCAGGGCCGTGTCGTCCTGCTCTCGGACGTGGTCACGGACGGCGCGGGCGAAGACGTCGGCGTCGTGCAGGGCGAGGTTCATGCCCTTGCCGCCCATCGGGGACAGGATGTGGGCGGCGTCGCCGACCAGGAACAACCGGCCGTACTGCATGGGGTCGTGGACGAGGCTGCGCAGCGGGAAGGTCTCGCGGTCGGTGATGGGGCCCGCGGTCAGCGCGGGGTCGCCGAGTCTCGTGCGCAGCGCGTCCCAGACCCGGTCGTCGGGCCAGGCGTCGGGACGGTCGCCGGGCGGGCACTGCAGGTAGTAGCGGCTGCTGTGCGGGCCGCGGGGGAAGTGCGCGGCGAAGCCCTGCGGGCTGACGGCGAGCAGCGGGTGGGCGGGGGGCGGGGCGTCGGCGAGGACGGTGAGCCAGCCGATGCCGTGGTCGAAGGCGTGGGCGGTGAGGACGCCGTCGGGAACGGCGGAGCGGGCGACGCCGTGATCGCCGTCGCAGCCGGCGACGAAGGCGCAGGAGATGGCGTGCCGGGTGCCGTCGGCGGAGCGGTAGCGGACGGTGGGGCGGTCGCCGGTCAGGTCGTGCAGGGAGACGTCGGCCGCCTCGTAGCGCAGGTCGCCGCCGTCGGCGAGATGGGCGGCGGTGAGCTTCTCGACCAGGACCTGCTGGGGACACAGCCGCGCCCCGGAGCCCGCGGAGCCGTCGCTGTCGTCGACGAGGTGGCTCTCGCCGTCCACCCGGAACTCCAGGATGCCGTCGTGCGGTGGGCCGGCCAGCACCAGGTCGGCCAGCCCCCAGGCCTCGAACATCCGCACCGCGCGGCTTTCCACGATGCCCGCGCGCTGTCGCTTCGTCACGTACTCGCGGCTGCGGCGCTCCAGGACGACGCAGTCGATGCCGCATCTGCGCAGCAGGTTCGCGACGGTCAGCCCGGCCGGGCCCGCGCCGATGACCACGACCGTCGTGGACTCCCCCGCCACCTCCACGTCCCGTTCGTCCACCGTCACTCGGCACCTCCTGGAGCAGCCTAGCCGAGCGCGGACGAAGGTGCGGCGGCACGCAGCGGGCACGAGCGGCGGGCCGGAAACGGGGCTCGGCCGCCCCGAGCGGGACGGCCGAGCCGTGATGCGCCGGGGGGTGGTGAGGCGTCACGGCTTCACGCGGACGATCTGCGGGTCGTGGTCGCTGGTCTGCGCGGCGAACTCGCTGTTGGTGTGCACCGCGTCGTACTCGGCGTGGCGGCTCAGCGACGGGCTGGTCACTGGTAGTCGTTCAGGTCGCCCAGGACAATCAGGTCGGCCTTCGGGTCCGCCTTCTCCAGTGCTGCGAGGAAGTCCCGCTCCCCCGGCTGGAAACGGCTGTCGATCGACTGGTCGCCGCCCTTGCTGTGGGTCGCAGCAGGCGGGAGATGAACTCTGGGACACGAACGGAGGTCCGGGATTCCGGCTGGCGTATGCGAGGCCGACGGCGCTGCGGGGGTGCCGTCGAGGCCGCCGGCACTCCCGCCGCCGCCTCAGCCCGGCAGCCTCCAGTTCTGGGCCGCCGTACCGTTGCAGGTGTACAGCTGGAGCTGGGTGCCGTTCGCCGTCGAGGAGTTGGGGTCGTCCAGGCACAGCTTCGACTCGGGGTTGACCAGCGACCCGGCCGCTCCGGCGGTCCACTGCTGGGCGCCGGTGCCGTTGCAGGTCCACAGCTGGATCAGCGTGCCGTTGGTGGTCCCGCTGTGATCGGCGTCCAGGCACTTGCCGAGGGCCCGGATCGTCCCGTCGCCGGCGACGATCCAGTCCTGGGCGTAGGTGTCGTCGCAGCCCCAGATCTGGACGTGGGTGCCGTCGGAGGTACCGGAGGACGCGTCGTCCACGCAGAGGCCGGAGCCCACCGCGGAGGCGAGGGTTCCGATCCGTGGTGAGGCCGGTGCCGTGGTGTCCCCCGCGTACGAGGGCGGGGCGGCGGAGGAGGCGGACGCCCATGACGTGTCGGCCGTGCTGCCGAGCGTGAAGTCCAGCGTGCCGCCGGCGGTGATCGCTGTGGTGGGAGCGTAGGCGTTGTTCCACGCGGCGCCGTTCCACGCCGCGGACTGGACATAGGGAGCGTTGTCGGCTGCGCCGGACCCGTTGACCGTCAGCGTCCCGCCCGAGGGAAGGGTGACCACGGCCTGGGTGAACAGCGGTGAGCCCAGGGCGAGATCGGAGGTCCCGGGCGTCTCGGGGAACATCCCGAGCGCCGACCACACGTACCAGGCGCTCATCGCGCCGAGATCGTCGTTGCCGTCGGCGAGGCCGCCCGGGGTGTTCGACCAGATCTGGTCCTGGATGGCGCGCACGGTGCCCTGCGTCTCGTAGGGCCGGCCCGTGTAGTCGTACTCCCACGGCAGTTCGATGCTGGGTTCGTTGCCGACCCAGGCGTAGCCGTCGGCGCCGGTGTAGCTGCGCAGCACGGTGTCCAGGTAGTGGTTCATCGCGGTGTTGCCGCCCTTGGCGTGCGCCAGGCCGCCGATGTCGAACGGGACCATCCCGGTGTAGATCCACGAGTCGGCCTCGACCATGTCGGTGCCACTGGTCGGGTCGAAGCCGCCGGTCCACGAGCCGCTCGCGTTGCGGGGTTCCACGAACCCGGATGCCGGGTTGATGACGTTGCGCCAGTCCTGTGCCCGGTTGGCGTACGTTTTCTGGTCCGCGGTGTCGCCGAGCGCCCCGGCCAGCGCGGAGATCGCGAAGTCGGCGGTGTCGTACTCCAGGGTGGTGGCGACCGGGCCGTAGAAGTTGCAGCAGCCGTAGCTGCCGTCGTGCGGCAGGTATCCGGGCGAGTTCAGGTAGCCGAGGCCGGGACGGTCGTTGTTGGCCGTGCTCGCCTGTCGGACCATGTCGGCCAGGGCGGTCGTGGCGTCGAAGGCCCGGGCACCGAAGGCGTAGTAGTCGGCGAGGACGGCGTCCGCCGGGTCACCGACCATGACGTACGACTCGCCGTTGTTCTCGGACCACTTGGGGAAGATTCCGGTCTGCGCGTAGTCGTCGACCATCGACTGTGCGGTGTCGGAGGCGACCTGGGGAGCGACCAGGGCTTCGAGCTGGGCCTGCGAACGGTAGATGTCCCAGCCGGAGTAGTTCGCGTACACGGCGCCGTGTCCGGCGTCCACGGTGTGCGTCTTCCCGTCGAAGCCGGCGTACTGGCCGTTGGAGTCGCTGATCACGTTCGGGTGCAGCAGCGAGTGGTAGAGCGCGGTGTAGAACGTCTGCTGCTGCGCGGCGGTCCCGCCGCCGATCCGCACCTTGCCGAGCGCGCCGTTCCACGCGTTCTGCGCCGCGGTGCGCGTCGCGTCGAAGTCCCAGCCGGGGTTCTCCGCGGCGCGGTTGGCGACCGCGTTCGCGACCGACACGTAGGAGATGCCGACCTTGGCCTGCACGACCGGGTTGACGGTGGTGTTGAAGGTGACGTAGCCGTTCGAGGCGGCGACGGCCGGGGAGGCACCGTCCTCCGGGGACCGCGAGGACCGGGTGGACGTCGAGGACCGGGTGGACCGGGTGACCGGGGCGGGTCCGTGCAGCACCGGCCTGTTCGGCTTCTCGGCGGCGTTCTTCGACGCCCCGGCGGGCGCCGGGGTGGGGGCGGCCGACGCCTTGACGGCCGAGCTGCCCTGCGCGGCGAACGGCTGGTCGAAGACCATGTCGAAGTACACGGTGTACGTGTTGGCGGCGCCGCAGAAGTGCCCGCTGGTCACCTGACCGCTCACCTCGGTGCTCGACACCTTGGTGAACTGCGTCGCGGTGGCACCGTTCTGGCTGCCCGTCAACTTGAAGATCAGGTTGGCCTGGGCGGTCGGGGGGAAGGTGAAGCGCGCCATGCCGCTGCGCGTGGTGGTGGTCAGCTCGGTGGTCACCTGGTTGGCCAGCGCGACCTTGTACGACCCGGCGGTCGCCGACTCGTTCGCGTGCGAGAACGCGTCCGTGGCGGCGGTGTTCACGGCACCCACCGTGGGCAGCACCGGTATGTCACCGGCCGCACCACAGCCGGGGCCGGCGATGTGGGTGAGGCTGAAGCCGGTGATCGAGGAGTCGTTGTACTCGTAGCCACCGCCGTCCGGACGCGAAGGGGTGTCCGGGCTCCACTGCACCATGCCGAACGGGACATCGGCCCCCGGGAAGTCGTCGGCCTGGTTCGACGTGCCGATGAGCGGGTTGACCAGAGTCGCCGGCGCGGTGACGAGTGCGGCCTTTCCGGCCGCCCACGCGGGCGTGCACAGCCCGGCCGCGGCCAGCGCCGCGGCGGCGAGAAGACCGATCGCCACGGTTCCGGGAGGTCTCGACTGACGTGTCGTCACGGGTTTTCTCCTCTCCAGGAGACGACGTGGACAACGTTGTCTACGTGGGACGGGCGCGTACGGGCGACGTACGGACCGACGGATGACCGACCGCACAGGGCGCGGCGAACCCGATCGTGACAACGTTGTCCACCATGAAGACGAGGAGCTTGGGAGGAACTGCCCGTGAAGCTAGCTACGAGGCAGGGACATGTCAACGCCGCCGGCCCGTGAACCATCCCCGACCGTCGGGAACAGGCCCGACTCGCACCTGGGGCGCGGCGGGCCCGCCGCTGTCATTCGCAGCGTGCGGTATCTCCGCCTGCGGGTGGATCAACTGCCTTGTGCTGGGGGCGCGTTGACAGTGGACGCTATCGGCGCGACGGTGAGGGCTGCTGCTGGACCCCGGAGCGGAGGTCGTCCCTTGGCCGGTTCGTCGGTACCTCGCTCGGACACCGATCTCGTCGAACGCGTGCGTGCGCTGCACCCCCTCATCCGCGCGCACGCCTTGCGTGCGGAACAGGACGGGAGGGTGACCGGGGAGGTCGTCGAGGCTCTCACGGGTGCCGGGATCCACCGCATGAACGTCCCCAGGCGTCACGGGGGTTACCAGAGCTCGCTGCGGACGCAGGTCGACGCGCTGAGCGAGGTCTCCGCCGCGTGCGGTTCGGCCGGGTTCATGGCGTTGATCCAGGCCGGATGCGCGTTCATCGCGGCACTGTTCCCGGACCAGGCCCAGGACGAGATCTTCACCCGTCCCGATGTGCGGGTGGGCGGCACGCTCATCCCGGGCTCGAAGGCCGCTGCGGTGGACGGCGGTTACCTGGTGAACGGCAACTCCCCTTTCGCGACCGGCTGTCAGGACGCCGACTGGCATCTGCTGACCGCGTCGTGCGACACCGGACAGGGGCCGCCGGAGTTGCTGTGGCTGGCGATCCCCATGAGCGATCTCAAGGTGCTTGACGACTGGAACGTCTCCGGCCTGGCCGGGAGCGGCAGCAACACCGTCGTCGCGCAGGACGTTCACGTACCCGCTCATCGTGTCCTGCCGGTCGGGCCGTTGCTGGCGGGCACGTCTCCGTCGCGGCGCGCCGGGGCCGATCCCTTCTACCGCATGCCGGTGCTGCTGCTGTTCTGCGCCTGGACGGCCGCGAACGCCCTCGGTCTGGCACGGGCGGCTCTGCAGGAGTTCAGCGAGCGCATCCATCAACGCGGGATCACCTACACCCTCTACGAACGTCAGCACGAAGCCGCGGTGACTCACCTCCAGTTCGCCGAGGCGGCGATGAAGGTCTCCTCCGCGGAACTGCTCGCCGCCGACTTCGTGGGCCTGATCGAGTCCCGGGTGACCGACGGAACGCCCTGGACCACGCGGGAGCGGGCCCGGATCAGGGCGCAGTGCGGGTATGTGGCGCGGTTGTGCAAGGAGGCCGCGGACCTGGTCGGGTCCGCGTCGGGTGCGTCGTCCCTGCGCCGCGAGGTGCCGATCCAACGGATCGTGCGGGACCTCAACGCCCTGAACCTGCACTCGTTCGTCAACCCCGCCGCCAACCTGGAGCTGTACGGAAGGGTGCTGTCAGGGCTCGACGCCGGGACCCCGTTCTTCTAGAGATCTTCAACGGCGCGGGTGACGCGGAGGCGTGACGGTTGTCGTGGGCCGCGCGGGACGGTCAAACGAGTCGACGTGCACGGAGAAGTCGTGCGCTGATCTCGGGGGATGTACTGTCGTCCGCTGCCAGACCGATCAGGAGGAGTTCGACGAGTCGCTGAAGGTCTGTGGCGGAGTGCGCCAGACGGAACGAGGCAATGGCGCCGAGGCATACGCGTACGTCCTCCACTGTTACGTCCGGACGCACTGCACCGGCCTCGCGGGCACGGTCTACGAGCTGCTCCATTGCCCGTGCCTGTTCGCGGCGGTCGACAGCGAAGGCGGCCGCCGCCGGGTGGGAACCGAACAGAGCCTCGTTCAGCCCGCGGTCCTGCAACCGGTGCTCCGCGAAGCTGTGTATGACGCCGCTGAGCGCGCGCCAGGGATCGGGCTCGTCCAGAGACGCCTGCATGTCCCCACGGCATTCCGCGACGAGCTCAGCGAGCGCCGCCGTGACGAGGTCGGTGCGTGCGGGGAAGTGCCGATGGACCGTGGCAATGCCCAGACCGGCACGGCGGGCGATCTCCCGCATCGGCAGGTCGAGCCCTTCGTCGGCGAAGGCGGCGCGGGCGACGGCGATGATACGGCGGCGGTTGAGCTCCGCGTCCATGCGTGGTTTCCGAGTCACTTCGATCTCCGCGATTCTCACTTCAGCCTGATACGGAACACCTGCTCCACATCCATGTCTACCGTAAGGCGGCGCCCGGAAGTTCCGGGCCGGAGAGGTGATCATGCAAGCCGTACAGTTCGACCGTTTCGGTTCTCCCGACGTACTCGGCGTCCGCTCCGCGCCCGAGCCGCACGCAGGCCCGGGCGAGGTGCGCATCGCGGTCCGCACCAGCGCGGTGGCGCCGGTCGACCTCGCGCTGCGGGCCGGTGAATCACCCTCACGTGACAGCCTTCCCCTGCCCCACATCCCTGGCGTGGACGCGGCCGGCGTGATCGACGAGGTCGGCGAAGGCGTCGAAGGCTTTGCCATCGGGGACGAAGTGTTCGGCGCCGTCGATGTCGCCCGACTGGGCGGGGCCAGCGCGCAGTTCGCCGTCCTGGCCTTCTGGGCGGTGAAGCCGGCCGCTTTGTCCTGGGAGGAGGCAGGTGCCGCCGGGACCAGCGTGGAAACGGCCACCCGTGCTCTGGACCTGCTCGGCGTGCGCGAGGAGACGGACACGACACTGCTGATCGACGGCGCGACGGGTGGAGTCGGGAGCATCGCCGTGCAACTGGCCGTGGCTCGCGGAGCCCGTGTCGTCGGAACCGGCAGCCCCGGCAGCGAAGAATTCCTCTCCGGTCTCGGCGCGACCCCCCTGCCCTACGGGCCTGGCCTGCCCCAGCGGGTTCGCGCGCTGGGCATCTCACGCATCGACCGCGCGCTCGACGTGGCCGGAGCCGGCTCGCTCGATGAACTCATCCATCTCACCAACGGACCTCAGTCGGTGGTCACCCTGGCGGATTTCACCGGCCCCAGCCGTGAGGTGCGCCTCTCCCTCGGCCAGTTCGGCGGCCAGGCCGACGGGCGTCACGGACTCGCCGTCGCCGCAGATCTCGCCGAAAAGGGACTGTTCCACGTGCCGATCCAGGCGGTCTTCCCTGCCAGCCGGGCGGCCGAAGCACACGCGGCGGCGGGGACAGGCCCCCGCCGCGGGAAGACCGTCATCGATCTCACGACACTCACGCCTGGCCTCTGACGCCGGTCAGGCGGGACCAACCGCCGTAATTCCCGCCAGCAAGGATCTCGGTCGACATGGACATTGCTCTCGTCGACCTCGGTCGGCCAGTGTGTCCGGGGTACGTGCTGATCTTGTTCCTGACGACCTGCGGCAGCGGGTTGCTCCGCTGCTGCCGCCCGCTCCCGGACCGAGGCCGGTGTATGGCCTCGTCTGCACGCCGCCCTGCTCAGCGAGTTGTCGGCTCCTCCTCGTAGGTCTCGTTCTCGTGGTCCAGTCCGGCCGCCGTGATGAGGGAGGCCGGCTGGCGCACAGAGCCGCCACTCGCACCGATACGGGCTGGACGGCGTTCGCGATGCGCGCGACCGGGTCAGTGCCCGACCAGGTCAGCGTGCGAATTTTTCGATGGCTGCTGGGGTGACGGGGGTGAAGAAGTTGACGAGGTGGCCGTCGGGGTCGCGGAAGAGCAGGGATCGGTTGCCCCAGGGCATCGTGGTGGGCTCGGTGACGAAGTCGGTGACGAACTCGGTCAGGTTCTGATGCACGCGGTCCACGTCCTCGACGAGGAACTCGGTGATCACACTGTGGTTGTCCGCCGGGCGGGCAGAGCCCGGGGCGAACAGCGGGACGGTGCGGGTGCCGGCGATGGCGAGAGTGGCGCCCCCGATCCTGAGTTCGGCGAAGTCCTCGGTGGCCCACGTCGCGCGCGCCCCGGTGGCCCGCTCGTAGAAGTCGACGAGGCGCGCCACGTCGCCGGTGATGATGCGGATCGAGACGAAGTCCATGGGGATCTCCTTGGCTGAGCTGAGCAGGTGCACGTCGCAGGCTAGGAGAAATAGTGGACAGAATCGGTCCTGTATTCGCGTTAGGCTGCGGACATGCCTCGACCCACCGGCCGCGTGTTGACACTCCTGGAGCTGCTGCAGTCGGGTGGCACCCGGACGGTGGCCGAGCTCGCCGACCGGCTGGGCGTCGAAGGGCGAACCGTGCGGCGGTACGTGGACCAGCTGATCGACCTGGACGTGCCCGTGGAGTCGGTGCGCGGCCGCTACGGCGGGTACCGGCTGGCTCCCGGATACCGCCTGCCCCCGCTGATGCTGAGCGACGACGAGGCGCTGGCCGTGCTGCTCGGCCTGATCGCCGGCCGACGGGCGGGGCTGACGACGTCGGAGCGCACGGCGAACGAGACGGCGTCGGCGAAGATCCGGCGGGTGCTGCCCAAGCACATCGCCCGGCGGCTCGACACCCTCCTGGAAGCTCTCTCCTTCACGGACCGGTCCGGCGCGTGGGACCACCCGGACGCCGGGCTCCTGCTCACCGTCGCCGATGCGGTGCACCACCGCCGGCCGGTCTCGATCCGCTACACCGACCGCGGCGGACGGCGCAGCGAACGCACGCTGCACGCGTACGGGATCGTCGCCCATGAGGGTCGCTGGTACGTCACGGGCAAGGACGCGGGGATCGGCGAGGACCGGACCTTCCGGCTCGACCGCATCGCGGACGCGAGGACCCTGCCCGGCTCGTTCGAAGCGCCCGTGGGGCCTGATCCGGCGGAGCGTGTGCTGTCGGGATTCGCCACGGCCGAGTACCGGCATCAGGTGACCTTGCGGATCCACGGGACGGTCGATCAGATCCGCGCCCGCCTTCCGGCCGGCGTCGCGAGCCTGGAGGAGCACGAGCCCGCGGGCGGCGCGGACCGGACGGCCGGACCATGGCTGCGCGTCGAGCTGCGGGCGGAGCGGCTGGACTGGCTGCCGCCGCTGCTCGCCTCGCTCGACCGGCCGTTCGTCATCGAGCGTCCCGCTGAACTCCGCGACCTGGTCATCGAGTTCGCCGATCGCCTGGCGTCCCGTGCCCGTGGGGTTTGAGCCGTCCTGTGAGGTCTTGCGTCGTCCCACAACTGGTCAGGCACCGTGCCATCGCGCCCTCTCGCCCTACCGGCCGCAGCCGTCTTTCCCGGCGGCCCGGTCACCGTGGGCGGGTCCGGCTCAGGGCTCCGGGTTGAGGCAGGACGGGAGGGGGCCCGCGGCAGGGGGTGGGGCGGCCAGGCTGGCGGCGGCGCGTTCCGGGCCCAGGAACGGGGCGAGTACGGAGAAGGCCAGGCCGGGCAGGAGCGCGGGCAGTTCGGCGGTCCGGCCGGTGGCGATGCGGCGGTAGATGGCGGAGTACACGCCGCCCACCACTGTGTCGACCAACTCCTGCTCCGGAACAGGGAGTTCCAGGTCGGGCAGGTCGGTGAAGTAGTCCCGGAAGCGAGTCAGCAGGTGTTCGCGCGCCGCTCGTCCGGCGGGGCCCACGGCGTCGATCTCGACGATCGCCATCGCCGCGAACGCGGGTGCCTCGGCGAGGATCACGAGCAGCGCGCCGAGACCGGCGCGCACCTGTCCCGGCCAGTCGGAGGCCTGGGCACGGGCCTCCTCCATCGCGGCGAAGACAAGGGAGGTGCCGTGCTGATGGGCGGCGAGGAAGGCGTCCTCCTTGCCCTTGAAGAGCTCGTAGAAGACCGGCCTGGTCACCCCGGCGGCCTGGCAGATGTCGCTGACCCGGGTGCCGGCGTAGCCGACCTGGGCGACGGTGCGGACGAACCCGTCCAGCAGGCGGTCCCGTTGGTTGGCGGCGACGGCCTCCGGCGAGGTACGGCGCGGCCCCCGCCGCAGCGAGCGCTCCGGGTCGCGCCCCGTGCGGGTACCGGGCAGCACCAGCGGAGGCGGAACCGGCGAACCTGCTGCCATTCCAGGCCCCTTCTCACGACGTCACGTGCCATGCCTTGACGTTGAATACTCGTCAGGTTTACAACCTTCACAGGTTTTCTTCTCACGCGGACCTGCGGTGGACGACCTGCTGGAGCCGTCAGTGTCACGCACCCGCAAGGCGGCAACAAGTGCACCGGCGTCCCTGACGCCCAGTCAGCCATGAGCACCACGCACCGGTCCGGCAGCCCGCCACCCGGGACCGCCATGTTCGGGCCGCCCGTCCTTCTCCACGTCCAGGACGGACGCCCCTTCCCCACACCACCCGCACGCCCGAAAGAGGACTCCCGCATGCGCAGAATCGGTGTCTCCGCCTTAGCCGTCACCGCCGCCCTGTCCGCCCTGACCCTTCTCCCGGCCGCCTCGGTGTCGGCGGCCGGTTCCGTGCTCACCTACGGCAGCGCCGGCGGCAACGCGGTCTCCGTGGGCGACGTGGTCACCGCATCGCTGGCGAGCGGCACCAAGGCCACCCTCGCCACGACCAGCGGCGGCTCCACCGGCATCACCTGCACCGGCTCGTCACTGTCCGCCAAGGTGACGTCGAACCCCGCCGCCCCGGGCACCGCGACGGAGTCCGCGACCTCGCAGACCTTCAGCGGCTGCACCAGCAACGTCCTCGGCGTCACCGGCGTGCAGAGCGTCACCGTCAACAACCTGCCCTACACCACGTCCGCAGCCTCGGGCGGCGCCGTGACCGTGACCCCGGCCTCGGGCAGCACCATCCAGACCACGGTGGTCCTCTCCACCCTGTTGGGCACCGTCAACTGCGTCTACCGGGCGACCGGTCTCTCCGCGGTGAGCTCCAACACCGCCAACAGCCTGACCTTCACCAACCAGGCCTTCACCAAGGCGTCCGGTTCCTCGCTGTGCGCGGCGAGCGGATTCTTCACGGCCTCCTACGCGCCGGTCGTCGACAGCAGCGTCAGCGGCTCCCCTGCCGTGTACACCAACTGACCGCCGGCCGGCAGAAGGACTGACGCCCTGCCCGGAGGTCCGGCCGACCGCCCCCACGACGGCCGGCCGGACCTCCCGCGTGCTGACCTCGCCCGCGATGGCGGAGGACACGGGGCGCGCGGAGAATGCGAAGGGCGTGAGGAGGGCGGGCGCGGCGGACGGCGGACGGCGCCCTGAGGAACCGCCGTACCGGGTGCGCGGCGCCGAGACCGGCAGCAGGTCGGACGGCAGCAGGTCGGACGTCCACGAGGCGTCCGTGCCGCGCGGGAGACGGACGGTGACTGATGCAGACGTTCCTGCCCGACCCCGACTTCCGGCAGACGGCTCTCCTGCTGGACCGGCGCCGGCTGGGCAAGCAGCGCGTCGAGGCACTGCAGGTCCTCCGCGGCCTGACCGTCCCCGGGTACGGCTGGCGCCGCCACCCGGCCGTACGGATGTGGACCGGTTACGAGGAGGCGCTGGTCCGCTACGGCCTGGAGATCTGCCGGGTCTGGCGGGAGCAGGGACACCAGGACAGCTGCGCCGCCTCCCTGGTCGCCGACTTCGCCGCGTACCGTCCGGGCGTCCAGGTGCGTGACCAGGCGGAACTGGCGGCCGCCGGGGAACTCCCGCCCTGGCTCGGCGACGAGGCGTTCCACGAGAGCCACCGTTCGGCACTGGTCCGCAAGGACCACGACGTGTACGCCGGCCTGTTCTCCGGGGTGCGCGACGACCTGCCGTACGTGTGGCCGTCGTCGGATCGCGCGGAGGACCCCACCGACCGGTGAACCGCGTGCCGCCGCTCACGGCCAGGGCGTACGGCGCCCCGGAGGGGCGAGGGGAGCCAGCGGACCCCGGGGGTCGGGCCGGGTTCGGCACAGGGCGTCCGGCAGAGCCTTCCCCGTGCGACCGACAACCGGCCGGCAACCGGACCAGCGGACCGGGGCGAACCGCCCGGACACACGGCGGATCTCAGCGGTCGCGGGCGCCGGCCGGCGCGTGCGCGTGCCAGGCCGCCTCCCGCAGCCGCGCGTCGCCGAGGATGTCGGCGGCTGTGCAGGCCAGAGCCTCCGTGGCCGCGAGAAGGACGTCCCGGGCACGCGCGGAGACCGCCGCGGCGGCGAACTCGGGGGTGTGGTCGGAGCCGCCCTCGTCCATGATCGCCACGAAGGGGTGGATGGCGGGAACCCGCCCGCTGACGTTGCCGATGTCGGAGGAGCCCAGGTACACGCCGGGCCTGGGCGGCGAAAGACGGATGCCCGACCGCTCCAGGTGCGCCGCGAAGCGGTCGGAGAGCGGCCGGCTGTCGCGGAAGTGCTCGTAGCGGACCGTGGCCCGTTCGACGGTGACGGTCGTGCCGGTGGCCTGGGCCACTCCGGTCGCGCACGTGCCCAGCTGCTCGGCCAGGCTGTCCAGCGCGGTGGTCGTGGCCGCGCGGAGACCGAACAGGCCCTCCGCGTAGGCGGGGACGAGGTTCGTGGCCGTGCCGCCCTGCGTGACGATGCCCTGGATGTGGGAGGCCTCCGGCAGCCGGCGTCCCAGCGCGGACAGCACGTTGAACAACTCGATGAGAGCCGCGAGTGCGTCGACGCCCTCCGTGGGGTTTCCGGTGGGGTGGGCGGCCCGCCCGTGGAAGCCGACCCGGTACTGCTCCTGCGCGGTGAGCGGCGCGCGGCTCCAGTCGTACACGCCCGGGTGGAACATGAGCGCGGCGTCGACGTCGTCGAACACGCCGGCCTCGGCCTCCAGAACCTTCCCGCCACCGCCTTCCTCGGCCGGGGTGCCCACGGCCAGCACGGTGCCGGCTCCGCCGGGCAGTGCGGCGCGGACGGCGAGGGCGGCTCCCAGACCGGCGGCGGCGATCAGGTTGTGGCCACAGGCATGGCCGAGGCCGGGGAGGGCGTCGTACTCCAGCAGCAGTGCCACCGACGGCCGGCTCTCCCCCGAGCGCGCCACGAACGCCGTGGGCATGCCTGCCGTGCCCGGCTGCACCCGGAAACCGGCGCGGTCCAGTTCCTCGCCCAGCAGTGCGGCGGCGCGCCGTTCGGCGAAGGCGGGCTCCGGATCGGCGTGCAGCGTCGTCGCCACCCGCCAGAGGTCCTCGGCCCGGTCGGTGACCTCGGCACGGATACGCCGGTGCACGGCTTCGGCTGTCTGGGACACGTGTCCTCCGCGTGGTGATGGACGCAGGCCGCCTTCCGCGACGGCTCCGGGCATCCGGGTTTCGCCGCACGCGCGGACGACACCCCGGCCTGACAGCCGGTCGTCGCGGCGGAAGCCCTGTCACCTTCGACCGCCGCCGGTTTCTGCCCGTCCGGCGGCGTGGGACGGGTGCCGGAGGGTTACCCGGTGTCCATGCAGAGGCTTCGTATTCCATGGCGGACGGCACACCGGGACGGCGGCGAGGACGCGGAGGGACAGGGGGCACCGGCGCCCGCGGTGCCGACCCCCGAGGAGGCGGGACCCGGGCCCGACGTCGAACGGCGCGCGCCGGACACGCCGACGAAGCTCCCGAAGCGGGCCTGGGTCGCCGTCCTCAAGGGCGCCCTGCACGAGTTCAAGGACGACGAACTGACCGATCGGGCGGCGGCGCTCACCTACTACGGGGTGCTGTCGCTGTTCCCGGCCCTGCTGGTGCTGGTCTCCCTGCTGGGCATCGCCGGGAAGTCGGCCATCGACGCGGTGCTGCGCAACATCCGGCAGCTGGCGCCGGGGGCCGCCCGGGACATCATCACCCGGGCCGTCGAGCAGTTGCAGGGCAGGGCCGGTGCCGGGTCCGTCATGGCGGTCGTCGGCCTGTTGCTCGCGCTCTGGTCGGCCTCCGGCTACGTCGGGGCGTTCATCCGCGCCGCGAACACGGTGTACGACATCCCGGAGGGCCGCCCGCTGTGGAAGATCCTCCCGCTGCGCGTCCTGCTCACCGCCGCCCTGATGGTGATGGCGGTGATCAGCGCACTGATCGTGGTCTTCACCGGCGGCATCGCCCGTCAGGCCGGCGCCGCGCTCGGGATCGGGGACGGCGCCCTGGCGGTGTGGTCGGTCGCCAAGTGGCCGGTCCTCGTTCTCCTGGTCACGCTGATGATCGCCGTCCTGTACTGGGCCAGCCCGAACGCGAGGGTCAGGGGGTTCCGGTGGATCACTCCGGGCAGCTTCGTCGCCCTGCTGATCTGGATGATCGCCTCCGCCGGGTTCGCGTTCTACGTCGCCGGCTTCGCCTCGTACAACAAGACGTACGGCACCATGGCCGGCGTGGTCGTGTTCCTGGTCTGGCTGTGGATCACCAACCTGGCCGTCCTGCTCGGTCTGGAGTTCGACGCCGAGACCGCCCGCCAGCGGGCCGTCGCGGGCGGTCTGCCGCCCGAGGCGGAGCCGTACGCCGAGCCCCGCTCCACCCGGACGTGGGACGAGGAGGACGTGCGCAGGCTGGACGACGCATGAGCCTTGGGCGCACGGCACGCACGGCTGTCCCCGCGCCGTGCCCGCGCTGTCGCCGTGCTGCCCCCGCGCGTCCACGGCGGGCGCGGGCCGGTCGCTGGCATCGGTGTCCTGAACTCGGCTGTCCGGGGTACTCGCGCGTTCGTCGGACCGCCGGGCGGGACACGACCGGCGGGCAGGAACGGACATGGACGGGAGGTGAGCGCCGTGCCGAGTACACAGCCGCCCCGGGTCTCATCCGGCCGGAGCACGGACCGCTTGGACCAGGAGCCGGTGGGTGAGCTGGTCCAGCGGGCCTCGCAGCAGCTGACCGAGCTGGTGCGCGGCGAGCTGAGGCTGGCGCAGGCGGAGTTGAAGGAGAAGGGCAGGCACTACGGCAAGGGGGGCGGCCTGTTCGGCGGCGCCGGTGTCGTCGGCTTCCTGATGCTGCAGGCGCTGGTGGCCAGTGCGATCGCCGCACTGTCGGTGGTGCTGCCGGTGTGGGCGGCGGGGCTGATCGTCACAGCGGTGCTCGGGGTGATCGCCGCGGTGCTGGCCGGCAACGGAAAGAAGCAGATCGGGCAGGCGGCGCCGCCCACGCCCGAGCAGACCGTCGAGAACGTGAAGGCCGACGTGGCCACGATCAAGGAGAGTGCGCACCGATGACCCAGCCGCCGCACGACGAATCCGTCGCCGCCGACCCCGCGGAACTGCGTGAGCAGGTCGAGCGGACCCGTGCCGAACTCGGGGAGACCGTCGAGGCCCTCTCGGCGAAGACCGATGTCAAGGCGCGCGCCCGGCAGAAGGGTGCCCAGGTCCGGGAACAGGTTGCCGTGAAGGGCGGGCGGCTGAAGGAGCAGGCGGCCATCAAGGCCGGGGAACTGAAGGGCAAGGCCGCCGTCGTGGCCCACCAGGCGCAGGGGGCACGGCTGGCGCAGGGGGCACGGCTGGCGCAGGACAACCGCACGGCGCTGCTGGCGGTGGCGGCCGCGGCCGTGGTGGTGTGGGCGGCCTGCCGCCGCTCGAAGGGGTGAGCCGGGTGAAGGCGGTGAAGATCGCTTACAAGCCGGTGGGGCTGGCTCTCGGCGCCGTGGCCGGCCTGGCCGCGGGCGCGCTGTTCAAACAGACGTGGAAGGTGCTCGGCCACGACGAGGACGCCCCGGACGCCACCGACGAGGACCGGTCCTGGGGCGAGGTGCTGCTCGCCGCCACGGTGCAGGGCGCCGTCTTCGCGGTGGTGAGGGCGGCGGTCGAACGCGCGGGCGCCACCGGTGTCCGCGGACTGACCGGGACGTGGCCCGGCTGACGGGCCACGTCCAGTCCGCGCAGGAGCGCGGTTGTGGAGGCGTCGGCCCCGCACGGGGGCGACGCCTCCACGGCTGTCTGGCGGCGGGGCGGCTGTGCGCGTGGGCCGTGTCCGGCGGGTGGTGAACGTCGACGCGTCGCCGTGGCGGGCGGTGCGCCGGTCCGTGGGCTTGTGAAGGGAATGCGCGGGCAGACGGGAGGCAAGCTGCTGAAGGGAGACTGACCATGCTCGGCCTGGTGGGAGCGGCGTTGTTCTTCATCGCCTTCCTGATCAATGCCGCGAACATCGGCACCAACGATGTGTTCACGTCCACGAACGTGATGCTGCTGGGGCTGACGGCCCTGGCGCTGCACGTGTCGGGCGTCGGCACGGGCTGGAGGTACCGCGGCCGACGCTGACGGCGCTCGGTCACAGGGTGGTTGCGCGGGGGTCCCGGTCCTCGGGGACGAGCGGTATCGCGGGGGCCGTGCTGGTGAGGTGGACGGTCTCGCCGGAGGTGACGGCGTCGTCGATGGCCAGCATGGTGTCCAGGACGTGGTAGCCGAGCTCTCCGCTGGCGATGTGCGGGTGGCCGCCGCGGACCGCCCGTGCCATGTCCAGGACGCCGAGGCCCCGGCCGCCCTCGACGCCGACGAGGGGGACGCTCTCCCACTCCGCGTCCCGGCCGCCCTGGGGCACCCGTGTGATCCTGACCTCGCCGGCGAAGGTGTTGGGGTCGGGCAGGACCAGTGTGCCCTCGGTGCCGGTGATCTCGACGAACCCGGTGCGGGTGAGCGGGGAGTCGAAGCTGAACACGCTCTGCCCGACGCCGCCGCCCTCGAACTGGGTCAGCGCCGAGACATGGGTGGGTACGGCGACGGTGAACTCGGTGCCCGCGCGTTCGCCGCTGCGTATCGTGCGGACCGTGCGGGCGGTCGAACCGAGCGCGGCGACCCGGGAGACCGACCCGAACAGGCAGACCAGGGCGGTGAGGTAGTAGGGCCCCATGTCGAAGAGGGGGCCGGCGCCCTTGGCGAACAGGAACTCGGGGTTCGGGTGCCACTGATCGGGGCCCGCGTACTGCATGACGGTCTGCGCGGACAGCGGAATGCCGATGTCGCCGCGGGCGACGGCCCGCAGGGCGGTCTGGAGACCGGGGCCGAGGATCGTGTCGGGGGCGACTCCGACCCGCAGGCCGGTCTCGGCGGCCTGGTCGAGCAGGGCTCGCGCCTCGGCCCGGTCCACGGCGAGGGGTTTCTCGGACCAGACGTGCCTGCCCGCGGTGAGGATCGCCGAACTCACCTCGGCGTGCACGGCGGGCACGGTCAGGTTGACGACGATCTCGGTGTCGGGGTGGGCGAGGACGTCCGCGGCCGTTCCCCACTGGGCGACGCCGTACTTGCGGGCCTGGGTCTCGGCGCGGGCGGTGTCGAGGTCGCCCACCACAACCACGCGCAGGTCGGGGAAGCTGGTGAGGCTGGTCAGGTACTGGTCGCTGATGTTGCCGGCGCCGATGATGCCGACGCCGACCGGGTGCTGAGCCGTCATCAGGCGACGCCCTTCGCGTTCAGGTAGGAGAGGCCCGTCGCGATGCCCTCGAAGATGTCGCCGTCGTAGTGGTCGAACTCGATGACGGCGTACTCGGCGTGGGACGCCGCGTCCAGCGCGGCGGCGAGCGGGATCCGTCCCCGGCCCGCCGCGACCTGGCGGGTGTCCGCGGGGTCGAAGGGGGCGCCCGAGGTGAACGGGTCGTCGATGACGGGTCCGTCCTTCACGTGCAGGGCGCGCACCCGGGAGCCCAGCCGGCCGAGGAGGGCGACGACGTCGTTGCCGCCGGCCGCGGCCCAGAACAGGTCGATCTCCAGGGCGACTTCGGGATTCAGGAGGTCTGCGAAGCGGTCGAAGGCGTTGACGCCGTCGACGGTGTGCACGAACTCCTGGGAGTGGTTGTGGTAGCCGACCCGCAGTCCGTGCTCGGCGGCGCGGTCGGCGGCTTCGTTCAGGAGGGCGGCGGTGCGGGCGATCTCCTTCTCGTCGGCCCACCGGGAGGCGGGCACGAACGGGTCGAAGAGGATGTCGACACCCAGGCGCCGGGCTGCCCGGAACGTGTCGTCGAGGTCGGGGGCGGACGAGCCGCCGTCGGGAGAGAGGAAACTGGCATGTCCGGTCGGCGCGGACAGGCCGTGCCGGGCGAGCGCGTCGGCGAGTTCGGCCGCGCGGTGCACGAAGCCGAAGGCCTCGACGTTGGTCAGTCCCAGGGCGGCGAGACGGCCGAGGGTGGCGTCTTCGTCGGCCTCCAGGGCCTGGCGGACGGAGTAGAGCTGAACCGACAACTGTGGTGTCGACAAAGGGAACTCCTCTCGTGGCGGACGGCCGGGAACAGAATACCGACAGGGGTGACGGTTTCCAGGGGTCGTTAGCATCTTGGTCATGGCAAGGGAAACGGCTCGGCCGGAGGCGGCCACCCGGAACTACCCCAAGGGGGAGCGCCGGCGCGCCCAGATCATCGAGGCCGCGGTCGCCGCGTTCGGGCAGGTGGGCTACCGCAACGCGAGCATGGTGCAACTCGCCGCCGCCTGCGGTGTCTCACGCGCGGGGCTGCTGCACCACTTCCCGACCAAGGAGTCGCTGCTGGAGGCGGTCCTGGAGGCACGCGACCGGCAGGACGGCGAGCACTTCCTGGAGTCGGGCGCGCTCAGCCACGACGGCCTCGCGTACTTCGCCGGCATGATCAGGCTCGTCGCACACAACCAGGACAACCCGCTCATCGTGAGTCTCTTCGCGGTGCTGTCCAGCGAGGCCACCGCGGCGGACCACCCGGCCCGCCCGTACTTCGTCGCACGCTACGAACGAACCCGCCGGGAGATGCAGTCGGCCGTCGACGACCTGGCACGGCGCGGGCTGCTGCGCCCCCACACGGACGCGTCGCGGCTGGCGGCGGATCTGGTCGCCTTCATCGACGGACTCCAGATCCAGTGGCTGCTCAGCCCGGACCGGATCGACATGCCCGATCACCTGAGGACGGTGCTGCGCGGCTTCGTCAGCGCCGAAATCCCTTGACCGTCACCCGCCCGCACCTCTCCGGAGGGTGTGTTTGAATGCCGCGCATGGACGGCTCCCCCGGCATCGGTTAAGGCGTTCCAGGCGAGCGGTCGCCCAGGGCGGCGATACGGGGCAGGGCGCGGCGTGGGAACGGCAGGAACCGCTCGGTGAAGTCGGTGAAGGCCATGGTCGTGTCCAGCCGCACTTCCGCGTACCGTTCGGCGAGGCCGAGGAAATCCTCGCCGGGCTCGGGGAAGAGTGTCGCCGTGTGCAATCGGTCCGGGGTTCGGCCGGCGAAGTCGGCGGCCCAGGCGTTCAGCCAGGTCGCCATGGCGGGCGTGTGCGGGCAGAGCATCGAGGTGAAGGCACGCACCCCGAACTCCCGGAGGAGGGCGGCCCGTTCCTCTTGTGCCTTCCGGTAGGTGATCGGCCACTCCAGGCCGCCGACCAGTGGTCCGTTGGCGTCGAAGCAGTTCCAGACCTTGTGCAGCACCCGCTCGGGCATGAAGTGCGTGTGCCAGGGCCGCCCGCCCGAGCCGCTCCCGGAAACGGCGGATCTCCGCGGCCTCCTCCCGCCGAGCCGCGTCGCCCGCGGGAGCGGGCCGGGCGGCGTCGGGCGGTGCTGGCCCTCAGGACAGGTAGCCCTCCACCTCCGACGCGGGACGCACGTTCGCCTCGGCGGGGTCCTGCCCCGCCTCGATCCTGGCCCGGCGCTGCCGGAGCAGGTCCCAGCACCGGTCCAGCTCGGTCTCCAGGTGGGCCAGGCGGGCGTGCTCGGTCGGCTCGTCGATCTCCTTCCGCGCCAGCCGGTCCCGCAGGTCCTTCTCCTGGCTGATCATTTCCGTGATGTGACCGAGGATCTCCCTCTCGGCCTCGGACCCTGTCATGGCTGCCCCTCTCCGGAAGACGCGACGAACCCCCGTTCCCTCCCCTACCTTCTCTCACCCCGGCCGCAAACGCATCGGCCGGTGGCGGCGGCACGGCGTGCGGTGCCCCGCACCCGAAGGGAAAGCGGTTGCCAACGGCACCCGTGTCGGTCCCGTCGACCGCCTCAACCCCGAGGTGGACCTCGGCGGCGCCTGCTCGGACCGGGCGCCAACGCGCTCGAAGGGGAGGTCGCCACCCCGCTGTTCAACCGGATGCGGGTCGGCAACCCCGCGGTGTTCGGGACGGCGGCCCGCCGGGCGTACGGTCTCCTCGGCCCGGTCCGGCTCGTCCCCTCCGCGCAGCGGACGGTGTCCCGAACCGGCGCGGGCCGGTGCGGGAACACGGCAAAGGGCCCGTCCGCTCGCGGACGGGCCCTCTCACCGAGCGCCGGGCAGGCCTTGCACCTGCATCTCCCCACAGGAAGCGGGGCGTCTTTCCTTGGACCACCAACGCGACACCGGGCGCCGGGACTTCACGGCGACCAGCTCGTGATCAACTGTACCGCATCCACGGGACTGCTCAGTCCGCCGCCTTGTTGTGGGCCTGCCGGTCCGCTGTGCTCCTCGGACGGCGCCCCGCGCTCCGGGCGGGCAGGGCAGCAGCGGTGTCGCCCGCGCCGTCGGGGGTGTCGCGCCGGACCGGTCCCGCCGTCAGCACCAGGATCCGGTCCTCGGCGTCCCATACGCGGCGTTCGGCTTTGCCGGGGCAGAGCAGGACGCCGTCGTGCGGGCGGGGCCGGTGCGGATCGTGCGCGTGGTACCCGATCGCGCACTCGCCGCGTTCCAGCGCCGCGGCGACCACTGTGGCGAACGCGGCCTCGTGGCCGGGCAGTACGTAGTGGGCGGCCGGGCGCAGGGCGAGTGCTCCGCCACGGGTGGTGAAGATCTCCTCGTAGACGGCGGCCAGTTCGGGGTGGTGCACGATCTGCGCCATCAGCAGGGCGGTGAGTTCGCCCCGGACCACCGCATGGGAGGCGGGGCCGAGCGGGGCGACGGTGCGGCTGCGGTGATCGCTCAGCTCGGCCACCACGGGCAGCGAGCGCCCGGTGCGCTGCTCCCAGGAGCACAGGGTCAGCAGCGCCAGGAGGGTGCGCTCGTCGGGGCGTTCGGGTCCCGCCGTACGGTCCGCGCCCAGGGCGATGACGCTGTCGTAGGCGGTGACGTCCAGGCCGTCCAGGGCCTCGGGAGCGGCCAGGTCCCGGGAGTGGTGGGTGACGGCGAGCGGCGCGTTGCGGGGGCGGGGGAAGCCGGACTCAGCGGGGCCGGACGCCGGGTCGGTGACCACGTCGAGGACCGAGCCCGGCCGCGCGGTCCTGCGCAGGGTGTCCACGACGATCGGGGCGCGGCGGTTCCACCCGAGCAGCAGCACCCGGGCCGGCGCGTCCGGCAGCGGTGCGGGCGGTGCGAGGGCCGTGGAGTCGACCCGTGCCCAGCGGTCCGTGAGGACGGTGGCGCGATCGTCATGGGCGACGGTGACCAACCGGTCCCCCGGTACCAGCACGGTGTGCGGCGCGGGTGTGAGCAGCGGACGGCCGTCCGGGCGCAGCAGACCGACGGCGCAGGACGTCTCCAGGCGCAGCGCCACCTCCTGGAAGGAGAGTCCCACCGCCTCCGGGACCTCGGCCACGTGGAACTCGGCTCCGGAGAAGTCCAGCAGGTCCCGCAGTGCCGCCGGCATCACGGGGCACCGCGCCGCCTGGACGAGGAGCCGTGCCGCCGTCCGGTCGGTCTCCAGGACCGTTCCGCGCGGTCCGGCGGCGAGCCGTGCGGCGGGCAGGTAGCGGTCGTCGTGCACGGCGGCGACGACACGGGGAGCGTGCGGTCCGACGTTGGCGCCGAGCAGGGCACGCAGCGCCAGCAGGGTCCGTACGACGGTGAGATCGCCGTCGCAGTCGTCGGCGGGCAGCACCACCACGGCTCTGGCCGCACCCGGGCTGACCAGGGCCAGGGCGTCGGGATCGGTGGGGGTGCCGGTGCGGCAGACCAGCCGGACGCGGTCGGCGCCTCCCAGGGCGGCCGCGAGCGCGGTGTCCATGTGGGCGGGGTCGCGGTCGGCGAGGACGGTGATGACATGGCGCCCGCCCCCGGACCTCCCGGCTGCAGGCCGCCCGCCCCCGGACCTCCCTGCTGCAGGCCGCCCGCCTCCGGACCGCCCGGCGATCAGCTCGGACACGACGGTGAAGAGCTGGTCGGTCCAGCCGAGCACCACGTCGTGATCGCGCTCCAGGACCCGCGAACGGCCGCGCCGCAGTTCGGTCAGCCGGTCACCGAGCCCGGTGGTGACGACCCCGACGAGCGTGGACACGCACAGCAGGGCGATGAGGCCCAGCAGGACCGACAGGAGCATCCGCGCCGGGGTGCCCGCCACCGCGCCGAGCCGGAGCGTCTGCGCGCTGGTGCGCCAGACCTGGGCGAGCCGGCCGGAGAAGGAGCGCGGCGCGGCGGGGTCCGTCCACACCAGGAGGGTGCTGACCGGCACGACGACCGCCAGACAGCACACGGCGAGCCAGCCGAGCAGCGTTCCGGTGCTGCGGGCGAGCGTCCTGTCGAACAGGTACCGCGCCCGGTGCCGTAACGGGGTACGTTCCTGAGCTCGTTCCACGACTGCCCCCTGAGTTCCGCATATGCCTCGGCGACTTGGAGAGTGCCGGGTGCGCGGGGTGCGACACGCCGTCCGACCGGGACGTTCATCCTTTCGGGCAGCGGGTCCGTGGGGCGTCGCGCAGACGCTCGACGATCTCGGTGGACGCCGGTGGGTTCAGGCGGTGTCCGCGGACAGGCGCGGGTCGGCGGCGACGATGGCGCGGACCGTCTCGGTGACCAGCCGGCGGTCCAGGGGGGCGTCGGCGAAGGCGCGGTGCATCGGCCAGCCCTCGATCAGCGCGTCCAGGGCGCGGGAGACCCCGGGCGTGAAGTGCAGGGCGAGGCTGTCCCGGCTGCGTTCGAGCCAGGTGCGGGTGGTGGCGGACACCGCCTCGTTGTGGTTGGCGTACGCGTACCAGGCGGTCGCGGCCGCCGCGGCCGCGCCGTGGGGACTCGGGGCGTCCCTAGGGTTACCCGTGGCGCTCTCCGCGGCGGGCGACTCCGGTGCCGACTCCGCCGCCCGCGTCGCGCCGGCCGCGACCGTCGGCTATGTCGCCTTCCTGGTGGGCCCGCCCTCCCTCGGCTGCCTCGGGGAGCACTTCGGCCTGCGGCACGCCCTGATCCCGGTCCTCGCCCTGGTGCCGGCGGCCGTCTTCGCCACCCCTGCCGCCCGCACGCCCCGGGAGGCCGGCGACCCCGAACCGGCGGGCGCCTGACGGCGGTGCCGGTCACCGGGGGTCCTTCTCGAACTCGGCGCGCTCGAATCGGCGTCCACGTCTGACGGTGAACCTGAGGGTGCGCAGGTTGCGGATGTCCTGGAGGGGGTTCTCGTCCAGGACGGCGAAGTCGGCGAGCTTGCCCGGTTCGACGCTGCCCATGTGCGCCTCGGTGCCGGCGGCCCGCGCGCCGACGAGGGTGGCCGAGCGCAGGACGTCGGCGGCGGGCATGCCGCAGCGGTCGGCGAGGAAGGCGAGTTCGCCGTAGAGGGCGGGGAAGGGGTCCCCGGGGGCGGTCTCGAAGTCGGTGCCGGTGCAGACGTCGACCCCGGCGCGGTGCGCCTGCGCGGTGACGGCGGCGGCCAACTCGGTGTTGCCGGCGGCACGTTCGGCGGACTCGGTGGTGTCGCCCCGGAGTTCGCCGGTGGTCCACATGGACGCGGTGGCGTCCAGGACGGTGCCGCGGCGGCGCATCTCGGCGAAGAGGGCGGTCAGTTCCGGGGCGTCACCGGCGGCGAAACGGTCGTAGCCGATGGGTGGTTTGGTCTTGTACCTGGTCAGCGGCTCGGTGGCGCCCTCGTAGGCGAGCAGGGTGACGTGCGAGACGCTGTCGACGCCCGCGGCGACGACCTCGCCGGGCGCGGCCGGGAAGACGGTGGCGTGCGCCCAGACGGCGATGCCCTGGCGGTGCGCCTCAGCGGTGACGGCGGCGACGGTCGCGGCGTCCAGGTCGGCGTAGACCTTGATCGCGGCGGCGTGGGTGCCGCGGGCGAGGGCGACGGCGACCGGCAGGTCGGTGTCGGGGGTGACGGCCTGCATCCAGGGGACGGCACCCGGCACGGCACCGCGGGACACCTCGTGGGTGCGGGGGTCGTCGAAGAAGGAGGGCCCGGCCATGAGGGCGGCGTAGCGGATCTCGGGTCCCGGGATCTCGCCGACCAGGGTGGCGCGGGCCAGGTCGCCGATGTGGCGCAGGTCATCGGCCATGTCGCGGACGGCGGTGACCCCGCTGTACACCAGGCGCCGGAGCACCGCCTCGGCGGCGGGCCGGTCGGGCGGGGTGGCCAGGTGCTGGTGGGTGTCGATGAGGCCGGGGACGACGAAGCGGCCGTCCAGGTCGACGCGGGGTGCGTCGGCGGCGTGCGGGGGCAGCGGATCTCCGTCGCCGATGACGGCGTGCAGGCGGGAGCCGTCGGTGACGATCGTGGTGTCGGGGCGGAGCGGGGCGCCGGTGCCGTCGAACAGGGTGGCGCCGCGGTAGACCGTGACGGTTCCGACGGGTGGGGCGGCCCAGGGGGTCGGGGCGCCCGGGGGGAGGTCGGTCATGGTCACCTTCGATCCACTGGGAGGTTGTCACGCCGTATGTACCACGCGTGGCCGGGTACCTCGCCCGGTCCGGCCGGCCGCCAGGCCGGTGACCGTGACCGCCGACCCGCAGCAGGCCGGCCGGAGTTCCGACCGGGGAGCTCGTGGTGCAGTTCGGCGAGCGCGACGGGCGGCCACTCGCGCTCGTGGACGCCGGGTTCGCTGACCGGGGGCCTTGACGGTCCTCAGCCCGAACGGCACTCCGCCGTCACCCGAACGGCTGCACCCGAATGGCGGTATCGCACCCGGCGTCCTTACGGTCGGTTCGGATCTCAATTCCCAGACAGGTGGCCAGCAAGGGAGGTCAACCATGAACCGACTTCGCACCCTCGCCATCGCGGCCGCGCCCACGGCCCTGCTGATCGGCATGGCGATTCCGGCCCCCGCCGCACCGGCGCCCAAGGCGCCGACGACGCCGAACGCCGGCTGCTACATGCCTCGCACCGACCAGGTCCTCACCGCCCAGGAAGGCATCAAGCTCGCCAGCGCCTGCAAGGCCCAGAAATCCGACCCCTCGTGGCACTGGATGGGCAACTACGGCTCGGTCTACGACGTGGTCAACGTCGCCAACAGCAGGGGCGTCGGCGCCGGCGGGCTGGTGACGGTCCCCAATGCCAGCGGCGGCGGCCTGATCCCGACGTTCATGTACTACTGAGCAGTCGGCCGTGAGGGTTCGGTCGTAGGTGACGGGCACGTGCGCGTGACGGCACGGCGGGCAGTCTTCCGCCGGTCACCGAGTTCCTTGCGGTCGGCGATCCGACGAGAAGACTCGTGCCCGCCGTGCCCGCGCCCGTCATCGGCGCGAACAGGCCTGGACGGCAGCCAAGTCGATGCCTAATCTGAAAGTGCCTTACCTCATCAGTGGGCTGGGCCGGGTTGCTCCGAGGGATCCGCCGTCCTGGGGGTCGCCGGATCAACCGGTCGACCCGGCCCAAATCAAGATGAGGTGAGGTGGCCACATGGTGGACAGGAAGCGGTCCCGGTCTCGGAAGGGGCGGGTCCGTGAGGTTGCGGAACGGCTGGGCTTAGCTCTCGGAGCCAGGGCGCTCTGGGAACTGGCCGCAAAGCTCCTCAGCCACCACTGACGGACAGGCGCCGCTGGGTGGAACCCCCAGTCGTCCAGCGTCGCAGTCCGTGAGGGTCCCTGGTGCGTGGCGCCAGGGACCCTTTCCCCTTCCCGCGGCGTCACTGAGCCTGCTGCACGTCTGCGACGGCCGGTGCCGTCGTCGAAGTCAGCTGCCGACGGGGTACCGGCTGGTGATCGCGACGCGGTTGAAGGCGTTCATCACCGTTGCCAGCCAGGCGACTGCGGAGATCTGGTCCGCGGTGAGCACGGCCGCGGCGGCGTTGAAGTCCTCGTCGCTGACGTGTCCGTCCGGCACGCGTGTGATCGCCTCGGTCAGGCGGAGGGCGGCGCGATCCGTCTCGGAGAAGTAGCCGGTCTCCGCCCACGCCGGCAGCACGGCGATCCGGTCGGGGTTCTCGCCCTTCTTGAGGGCGTCGCGGGTGTGCATGCGCAGGCAGAAGGAGCAGCCGTTGATCTGCGAGGTGCGGATCCTCAGCAGTTCGACCAGGAGCGGGTCGAGGCCTGCCGCGGCGGTGGCCTCTTCCACCTGCGACGAGAGGGCGATGAGGGTCTTGTAGGGGGCCGGGTGCTGCCGGCCGATGTTGACGCGGGGGTCGGTCATGATTCCTTCGATTCGTCGGGGTGTCCTGCGCCGCGCACCGGGCGTGGGGGCGGCCGGTCGGGTGTGTTCGGCAGGGGGCCGAGTGGTGGGCGGGGCATTGCCGCCCGTTGCGTGCTCCGGGCTACGACGCCGGGTCGTCGACCTTGAGCTTTTCTCCGGTGTCGGAGACGAAGACGACCAGGAGCCTGGCCCGTTCGGTCGGGCTGGTGTTCTCGGTGAGGACGTGGTGGGCACCTGGCGGCTCGACCCAGTTGTCGCCCTGGTGGTAGGTGGTCACCGGCTTGCCGGCCAGCTGGCTGCGCACAGTGCCTTCGAGCACGTAGGCGTAGACGAACGCCTGGCCGTGCCGGTGCGGCATCGCGCGCGCGTCGGGCGGGAAGTCGACGATCACCGAGGTGAACGTCTTGCCCTTCACATTCGGCAGCGCCTGCTGGAGCAGCGGCTTGAGGGTTTCGGTGGGGCGTGCCGATGACCTGACCGCAGGCGATGCCACGGCCACGGTCGTCCCCTTGGGCTGGGCGGGCCGGTCCGCGGTCGAGCAGGCAGTGGCCGCGGTCAGCGCGGCCAGGACCAGCAGGCCACCGGCGATCCGCGGTCCCCTCATGATCGGTCTCCTGTCGAGTCTTCGGTGACGCGGATGATCGTCCTGCCCGGGGCGTGCCGGCCGGGCGCGAAGGCGGAGGGTGCTTCGGCGAGCGGCCGCACCGCGCCGACGACGGGCTTGAGGCGGCCGTCCCTCAGTCGCGTGGCGAGATCGGCGAGCCGCGCCCGGTCGGGTTCGACGACGAAGAAGACGGCCCGCCCGTCCTTGGGCCGGACCTTGGGCGGCATGGCGATGCTGACCAGCGTGCCACCGGCCCGGACCAGGGCGGCCGAGCGGTCGAGGACGTCGCCGCCGATCACGTCGAACACCACGTCGGCCTCGCCGGCGTCCTCCAGCTTGTCGTTCTGCAGGTCGATGTAGGTGTCGACGCCGAGGGCGAGTGCCCTGTCCCGGCCGGACGCCCGGCCGGTGCCGATGACGCGGGCGCCGGCCTCGCGGGCGAGCTGTACCGCGATCGAGCCGACGCCACCCGCGGCACCATGGATCAGGACGGTCTGGCCCGTGGTGAGGCGGCCGTGGTCGAACAGGCCCTGCCAGGCGGTCAGTCCGGAGATCGGCAGCGCGGCGGCCACGGTGTCGTCGATGTCCGCCGGCAGCGGGGCCAGGTTGCGGGCTTCCACCGCGGTGTACTCGGCGAGTGTGCCGTCACGGGTCCAGTCGGTCAGGCCGAACACCCGCTGTCCGACGCTGAGGCCGGTGGTGCCGTACCCCAGTTCCACGACGACACCGGCCAGCTCGTGACCGGGCACGCTCGGGGTCCGATCGCGTCCGGCGCGATCGGTCCACGTCGCCGGCCAGTCCAGCTCGCCAGGGGTGAACCCGGCGGCGTGCACCTGGACGATGACGTCGTTCTCGGAAGCATGGGGGTAGGGCATGTCCGTCAGGGACATCCCGGCTAGGCCGGCGTCCCGGTTTCGCACAGTGATGGCTTGCATACGGTTCCTTACTGGGCAAGGGCGACCCGAGCACACAGTCCGCGCGCCGTCCTCGTGGCGGCTGCAGGTGGATGTATGCCGTGCCGCATGATCGATCTCACCTGTTCCGGCGTCGTCCGTCGTCGCCCGTTACGCGGTGGCACCAGGCGTCGAGGGCTCTGCGGCAGGCCTCAGCTCGGCCAGGGAGCGCCCAGCATGCGCTCGACCGTGGTGGTGCGGCGGAAACCGGGAACGAAGTGCTCCAGCACGTCCGAATTCACGGTCCCGTTCGTCGTCTCGGGGCGGTGCTTGAGTCCGTCGACGTAGGCCTGCAGGAACTCGTTCTTGAAGTCGCCCCGCGGATGGGCGGCGGTGATCTCGTCCACCTGGCCGCGATCCAGCTCTTCCAGACCGAAGCCGAGCACGTCGGTCAGAACTCCGAAGTATGTGATGGCGATCTCCGGGCCCATCCGGTCGGGTATTCCCGGGGTCGTGTGCAGCGCGATCGCCGTCCACACCACGTCGGCGGCCGTGGCCGGGAATCCGCGGTCGAGCATGAACGTGCGTGCGTGGTCGGCTCCGTCGACCTCGAAGCGCTGCTCGACGTCGGAGAACGGCGTCAGAAGACCCGTGTCGTGAAACATGGCGGACAGGTAGAGAAGCTCAGGGTCGGGCTTCAGGCCGAGCCGGTGAGCGTGCAGGGCGCCGAAGGCGAAAACGCGCCGGGAATGGTGGTAGACGAGGGGTCTGGTCATCTCCCGCACAAGGCGGGTGGCTTCCGCGACCGCCGCCGTTTCAGGTATCTCCACCCCTGCGATCATCTCGTTCATGATCTCTGCTCCTTGCGATATCGGTGTGTTACGAATGGACGGTGCGTACGTCTTCCACACTGCCGACCACCCGGCGTCCGGCGCTCCCTCGGTCCGGCCATGAGTCACCCGAATCCGGACACGCGGGCAGCGGGATCGTGGGATCGGCCACGCATCGGGTCGCGGTCCTCGTCTACGACGGGGTCAAAATGCTGGACGTCGTCGGCCCGGCGGAGGTGTTCGGCGAAGCGAACCGGCTCGGTGCCGACTACACGATCACGCTCGTGTCTCCGACCGGTGCCGATGTCACGTCGTCCATCGGGATCCGGATCGCGGTCGACGGCGCCGCCACGGAGCTCGCTGCTGACACGTTCCTGGTGGCCGGCGCGGACCTCTACCCGCGCACACCTGTGCCGCGAGATCTGATCGAGGCCACGCGAACGCTGGCGGTCCGGGCCGGCCGGGTCGCGTCCATCTGCACCGGAGCGTTCATCCTCGGCGCCGCCGGTCTCCTGGACGGCAAGCGCGCGACCACGCACTGGAAGGTCGCGCACGAACTCGCCGCCCGCTGCCGGGCCAGCCGCGTCGAACCCGACGCGATCTACGTCCGCGACGGCACCACCTACACCTCGGCGGGGGTGACCGCGGGCATCGACCTGGCACTGGCACTCGTCGAGGAGGACCACGGCCCCGACCTGACCCGCGATGTCGCCCGCGCCCTGGTGGTCTATCTGCAGCGTTCGGGCGGCCAGTCGCAGTTCTCCGCCCCCCTGCAGGGACCGCCGCCCCGATCTCCGGCCGTCCGCAGAATCACCGACCTGATCACGGCGAATCCCGGGGGAAACCACTCACTCGGCGAACTCGCCCAGCAGCTCAATGTGAGCCCTCGCCACCTCACACGGCTCTTTCGCGAAGAGCTGTCCACCACACCGGCCCGTTACGTGGAAATGATCCGGTTCGACATGGCGAAAGCCCTGCTCGACCAGGGGCATACCGCGACGCAGACGGCGTCCCTCGCCGGATTCCCGAATTACGAGAGCATGCGGAGGGTTTTCGCAAGGGAATTGTCACTGAGCCCCGCCGCGTACCAGCGCCGCTTCAGCACAACACGCCGAGCCGACGAAGGGCGGCAGTAGGACGAAGCTGTCACCGCACGGACACCGATGCGTCTCCGGCAGGTGCACTGCGACCATCCCTGCCTCACCCGCGCCGCCCAGAGTCGTGGACAAACGGGACGCATATGTCCCCCTGGCCCGTACGGCGGTCAGCCCTCGGCCGTGAGCTTGCCGAGTCGGTCCAGCAGGTCGTGCAGGAGGGGGGCCATGTCGGTCTCCTCCGCCGCGGTGATCCACCGCTCGAAGCCGACCTTGAACACGGCCACCCCGGTCTCCGCGGCCAGGGACGCGGTCGGCTCCGGCACGCCGCGGTCCCGGAGGGCGTCCGCGAGGGCGGTCGCGAGCGCGGCGAGTTTGATCAGCTCGCGTTCCCGGAGCTCCGGGTGGGCGGCCACCACCGCCTGCCGGAGCAGGACGTGCTCGCGGCGGCCGGTGAACATCTCCGAGGCCGCGTCGAGTCCGGCGCCGAGCACCTCGGCCAGCGGCGCGGACGGCGGGGCCGTCGCGACGGCGGAGACGACCAGTTCCTGGAGCGGGGAGCCCGCGAAGAGCACCTCGCGCTTGTCGGCGTAGTGCCGGAAGAAGGTGCGTTCGGTCAGGCCCGCCTGCCGGGCGATCTGCGCCACGGTCGTCTGCTCGTACCCCTGCTCGCTGTAGAGCTGCAACGCCGCCGCCGCCAGACGCTCGCGCGCGTTCGGCTCCCATCTGCCCATGGCCGAATCCTACGCGATGACAGTGACTGACATCGAGTGCTACCGTCGATGTCAGTCACTGTCATCGATAGTCAGGGGTTCTCCCATGCGTGTCTTCGTGACCGGCGCGTCCGGCTGGCTCGGCTCCGCCGTCGTTCCCGAACTGCTCGACGCCGGCCATCAGGTGCTCGGGCTGGCCCGGTCGGACGCCTCCGCCGCCGCGCTCACCACCGCGGGGGCGGACGTGGTGCGCGGCACCGTCGACGATCTCGACGTGCTGCGCGAGGCCGCCGCCGCGACGGACGGCGTGATCCACCTGGCCTTCAAGCACGACATCGCCTTCACCGGTGACTTCCGCGGGGCCGCGGAGGCCGACCGCCGTGCCGTGGACGCGTTCGGCGAGGTGCTGGCCGGTTCCGACCGGCCCTTCGTGCTCGCCTCGGGCCTGCTGGGCATCGCCCCCGGGCGGGTGGTGACCGAGCAGGACATGCCCGCGGTCGACGACTCGGCGTTCTCACTGCGCCACGCCACCGCCCTCGCCGCGCTGCGACTGGCCTCGCGCGGTGTGCGCTCCTCGGTGGTGCGGCTCGCCCCCACCTGCCACGGGGAGGGGGACAACGGGTTCATGGCGGCGCTGGTCGCCATCGCCCGGGAGCGGGGCGTCTCCGGGTACGTCGGGGACGGCGCGAACCGCTGGCCCGCCGCGCACCGGCTCGACATCGGGCGGCTGTTCCGGCTGGCCGTGGAGAAGGCTCCGGCGGGTTCGGTGCTGCACGGAGCCGGCGAGGAGGGCGTCCCGATCCGTGACGTCGCCGAGGTGATCGGCCGCCACCTCGGGGTGCCGGTCGTCTCCGTGGCGCCCGCCGACGCGACCGAGCACTTCACCTGGCTCGGCGGTTTCATCGGTCTGGACAACCCGGCCTCCAGCCTCGCGACCCGGGAACTGCTGGACTGGCGCCCCTCGCACCCGGGCCTGGTGGAGGACCTCGACAAGGGCCACTACTTCGGCCCGGCCGCCTGACGCACGGGAGGGCGAACCGTCGCCGGCCGCCCCGCTGCCGCCCTGTGTGCCGCCGGCGAGCAGCGGGGCCGAGCAGCGGGGCGGGGGCCGGCGCGAGTGGCGAGGGCGAGGCGGACCGCCCCGGGAGGCGGGAGCTCCGCGACGGGCTCGAGACTCCGCCTCGCGCCCGGCCGGGCTCAGCCGTGGTTGCGGTCGGTCGCCCCTGCCACGGGGGACGCGCCGCCTGCGACCTGTGCGGAGTCCGGGCCGTCCTGCGCGGTGATCACCTTCGAGGCACGGCTGCCCCGGTCGAGGACACCGCCGGTGACGGCCAGGGCGAGGCCGGCCAGGGCGAGCGCAGCGCCGACCAGGTCGGGGGCCGCCCAGCCCCAGCCCGCCGAGATGACCAGGCCGCCCAGCCAGGCGCCGGCCGCGTTGGCCATGTTGAACGCGGAGTGGTTGGAGGCCGCCGCCATGGTGGGAGCGTCCTTCGCGTTGATCATCAGGAGCATCTGGACGGGTGTGGTGATCAGCGCGCCCATCGCGCCGATGAGGGTGACCGTCACCAGCGCCGGGATCGTGCTGTGCACCGTGAAGTAGAAGGTCACCAGCCCGGCCGCCAGCAGGACGATGCCGGCGTAGAGCGTCGGGCGCAGGGCGCGGTCGGTGAGGGGGCCGGCCACCAGGGTGCCGACGGTCATGCCGACGCCGTAGAGGGCGAGGACCAGGGTGGTGGAGGAGTCGGAGATGCCGGTCAGGTGGGTCAGCATCGGGACGAGGTAGCTGTAGACGGCGAAGAAGCCGCCGAAGCCGACGACCGCGGTGGCCAGTCCGATGAAGACCTGGCGGTTCCCCATCGCCCGCAGTTCCTGACGGATGCCCGCCTGCGGGCCGCGCGGCTGGTGGGGGACGAGGAGGGCGAGCGCGGCGAGGGCGACCAGGCCGATGACGGCGACCGCGCAGTAGGCGTAGCGCCAGCCCAGATGCTGGCCGAGGGCCGTACCCGCGGGGACTCCGACGATGTTCGCGATGGTGAGGCCCAGGAAGACCCGGGAGACGGCGCGTGCGGCGCGGTCCGGGGCGACCAGCCTGGAGGCGACGACGGCGCCCACGCCGAAGAGCGCGCCGTGCGGGAGTCCGGCCAGGAAGCGGGCGGCGAAGAGCAGACCGAAGTTCGGGGCGAGCGCGGACGCCGTGTTGCCGATCACGAAGAGCCCGGTCAGCAGGAGCAGCAGCCGTTTGTGGGGCACGCGCGCGCCGATGCCGGTCAGCACGGGGGCTCCCACGACGACGCCGAGGGCGTAGGCCGAGACGAGGTTGCCGGCGTGCGGCACCGACACCCCGACGCCGTCCGCGATCTGGGGCAGCAGCCCCATGGTGGCGAACTCGGTGGTGCCGATGCCGAAGGTGACGACGGCGAGGGCCAGCAGAGCCAAGGGCATGGTGAGCAGGGGCCTTTCGAGGACGGTGGTCCGGGGACGGCAGAGGGCGCGGAACGGGAACGGGCCCGGACGGCTTCTCCACCTCCGGGGCCGACCGCGCCGAGCACCCTTGCCCAGCACACCCCAAGAACGTTGCAGCGCGATGGCGTGCGCGCGCATTCCTGACTCACCGCTCACCACGCGGTGACAAGTGTCACCCCTGCCGTGCCACCCCCGACGTGTCACTCCCGTCGTGTCACCCGGTGGCCGTCTTCAAGGCTCCGCTGGACACCGAACCCGGCCGCCCGCACCCACTTGACGGATCGTCACCTACCGCTCCAGAAAGAGGAATTCACCCCGAGGGACTGGCGCACAACACGTGGCAGCAGGTATGTCATGCCTCTGACAGCGGTTGGCACTCCGTGCCCCGCCAGAGTGAAGGGAATCCCCGTGCGTCTGCGCCCCCTGCGCGTCCTGTGCTGTTCCGCCGTCCTCGCCCTGTCGGCGCCCGTGCTGCTTCCCGGCACCGCGTCGGCGGCGGTGCCCACCTCCTCGGTCTACCTCCAGAACTACGTCACCGGCCTCGACGCGGCCGACAGCGGGGGCACCGTCGTGGCCCACAACCCCAAAGGCAACGAGGACCACCAGCAGTGGACGCCGGTCGCGGTCGGCGGCGGATACCAGCTGCGGAACGCCGACGAGTCCGGCACCTGCCTGGGACGCAGCGGCACCGCCGCGGTGACCGCCGCCTGCGGCGCCGACGGCACCACCTGGACCGTCGCTCCCGGCACCGACGGCACCTACACCGTCACGGTCCCCGGCACCGCGCAGTACCTCACCGGCTCGTCCTCGGACACCGGCGCCGTGCAGCTCGGCTCCTCCGGCGACCTCGCCCGCTGGTACCTCACCCCGGTCTCCTACGCCACCTCGGCGATGCCCTCCGCGGACACCCGTACCCTCGACCAGGTCACCTTCCTCACCGCGCACAACGCCTTCGCCAACGGAGCCGACGGCAACTTCGCCTCGTTCCCTGTCAACCTGTTCCCCAACCAGAACTACGGCATCAGCCGCCAGCTGAACGACGGCGTGCGCGGCTTCATGCTCGACGACTACACCGTCTCCGGACAGGCCGTGCTCTGCCACAACAGCTGCGACGGCGTGAGCAGCCCCGTGCCGCTCGCCACCGACCTCCAGCGCATCGTCGACTTCCTCAAGGCCCACCCGGGTCAGTTCGCCACGGTCTTCCTGGAGGACTACGCCTCGTCCGACGTGCTGAAGTCGTCCCTCGCGTCCGTCAGCGGCCTCTACGACGTGCTGTACCGGCCGGACCAGGAAGGCGTGGCCACCAAGGGCTGGCCCACGATGGCCGATCTCGCCGCCCGCGGCAAACAGCTGCTGATCTTCAGCGACCGCACCCGGGCGAGCGACACCGCGAACGGCTGGACCACCCGCGACACCTTCGGCGTGATGTACCAGCGCGAATGGACCGTGGAGAACTACTGGTCCATGGGCGGCGGAATCGGCGACTCCGACTGGTCCTGCTACAGCCGCTGGGGCACCGGCAGACCCCTCACCACCGACTCGTCCGCCTTCCACCCGCTGTTCGTCATGAACCACTTCCGCGACTACCCCATCGCCTCCACCGCCGCCACCGACAACGGCAAGCTCCTCAACCGCGCCCAGAACTTCTGCACCCCCGCCGCCCGCAAGAAGCCCAACTACCTGGCTGTGGACCGCTATGACACCGGCTCCCCCACCCCGCTGTCGGCCGTGGGCACCCTGAACACCTACATCCTCGCGCCGGGGCAGTGACCGCGCCGGTAGCCGTGCCGCCCCGAGCAGCGTTCATGCGGGTGGGCCGGGAAATGGACCACCGCTCCCGTATCCGGCCTGCCAGCATGTGCGCATGACGACAACATCACACGACCGCACCGTCCCCGGGACGGTGGTGGCGCGATGAGAGCGGTCCGGTTCCACGGCTACGGCGGGATCGAGGTGCTGCGGGTCGAGGAGGTGCCGCGGCCGGCGCCGGGCCCCGGGCAGGTGCTGGTCGAGGTCCGGGCCGCCGGAATCCAGCCCGGTGAGGTGATGATCCGCGAGGGGGCCCGGCACGGGCGGTGGCCGGCCACGTTTCCCTCGGGGCAGGGCAGCGACCTGGCCGGTGTCGTGGTCGAAGCCGGTCCCGAGGTGCGGGGTTTCGCGGTCGGGGACGAGGTCCTGGGCTTCACTCACCAGCGGGCGAGCCATGCGGAGCTCGTCGTGGCGGAGGACGTGAACCTGGTCTCCCGCCCGGAGGGACTCGCCTGGGACGTGGCGGGGTCACTCTATGTGGCGGGCACCACCGCCTACGCCACCGTGTTCGCGGTGGACCCCCTGCCGGGTGACACCGTGGTGGTGTCCGGCGCGGCCGGCGGGGTCGGGTCGCTCGCCGTGCAGCTCGCACGGCGGCGCGGTGCCACCGTCATCGGCCTGGCGAGCGAGCGCAACCACGCCTGGCTGGCGGACCACGGAATCGTTCCGGTCAGCTACGGGGCGGGGGCCGCCGAGCGGGTCCGGCGGGCCGCGGGCGGCAGCGTCGACGCGTTCATCGACACCTTCGGCGACGGCTATGTGGAGATGGCCGTGGAACTCGGGGTGCGGCCCGAGCGGATCAACACCATCCGTGACTGGTCCGCCGCGGGCAAGGTGGGCGCGCGGACCTACGGTGAGGGCTCGGCGGCCTGCGCGGTCGTGGTCGGCGAGCTCGCCCGGCTCGCCGCACGCGGGGAACTGGACGTGCCGATCGCCGGTACCTATCCGCTGGAGCGCGTGCAGGACGCGTTCCGTGACCTGGAAGGGCGGCACGTCCAGGGCAAGATCGTCCTCAGGCCGTAGCGGTCGAGCAGGGCGCCGGATGCGGCAGAAGCACCGGCAGCGCTGATGAGCTGCGGGTTCACCCGGTGGCGGGGAGCGTCGGGGCGCAGGGTGCGGACCCCTCGGGGCATGCTGGAACCATGATGGTGCTCGCCGTGCTCTTCGCCGTGCTGGGTGCCGTCAGCAATGCGACGGGCACGGCCTTCCAGCGCAAGGCCGCGTCCACCCTGCCGGGCCGCACCGGACTGCGCCTGCTGCTCGCGCTGGCCCGGCGTCCCGCCTGGGCCATCGGGATCGCCGGGGTCACGGGGGCCGCGGTCTTCCAGGCGCTCGCCCTGATCAACGGCCCGATGGCGCTGGTGCAGCCGCTGTTCATGCTGGAGCTGCCGTTCGCCCTGCTGATCGCCATGCCGTTGCTGCACCGGCGGCCGAACCCGGCGGGCTGGTGGGCGATCGCGGGTGTGGTGGCCGGTCTCGCGCTGCTGCTGGCCTCGGCCGCGCCGCACGGCGGCCGGCAGCAGGCGTCGATGGTGCGGTGGATTCCGGTCCTCGCCTGCGCCCTGGGCGCCATCGCCGTCACCGTGCTGCTCGTGCGGTCCTCGTCGTCCGCGTTGTTCCGCGCGGCGGCCCTGGCCACGGGCGCCGCCGTCGGCAACGCGCTGGCCGCCGCGTTCATGAAGTCGGCCACGGACCGGCTCGCCGACGCGGGGCTGGTCGCCTTCCTCACCACCTGGCAGACCTACGCCTGCGCGCTGACCGGGATCGCGGCGCTGATGTTCCTGGAGAACGCGCTGCAGGCCGGACCGCTGGTCGCCTCCCAGCCGGCACTGACCATCGGCGACGCCGCGGTGAGCCTGTCACTCGGCGTCATCCTGTTCGGCGAGTCGGTCCGTACCGGCTGGTGGCTGCTGCCCGAGGCGATCGGGGCCGGCCTGATCCTGTGGGGCGTCGTCCGACTGACCCGGGTCGTACCGCACCTCAAGGACGTCACCGGGTGAGGCCGCACCGCGGTCGATGCCGTCCGGCCCCCGGCAGTTCAGTGGGTGTTACACAGACCCGCCGCTCGCGCGTCGCGGGCGCGGTGAGATGATCACCAGGTGGGGTGGAAGAACTCGTTCGGCGCCGGACGCGCCGACCCGACACGCCGTGATCCGGCGTCCCTGATCACCGAGTAGCCCTTCCACTCCCCCGGAAGGGGAACAGAAGTGTCCGTGTTTCAGCGCATCCTGGTGGCCGTCGATCCCAGCCCCGCCCGCCGCTCCGCCGTGAGGCTGGCCGGCGAGCTGGCACAGCTGACGAACGCCGAGGTCCGCGTCGTACACGTCATCACGTCCGCCGTCTCCATGGCCACGGTCGTCGCGCTGGAGGACGACACGGAGGCGCAGGCCGTCCTGGACGAGGCGCTGGCGGATCTGCGCGACCAGGGGGTCAAGGCCGAGGGAACCCTCGTGCGGGGGCTGACGACGCAGGTCGCGGATGCCATCTCGGAGACCGCGGCGGAGTTCGGCGCCGATCTCATCGTGCTCAGCCCCCACCACCGCGGCGCTGTCGAAGCGCTGTTCGACCCTCGGGTCAGTGACGCCGTCGCGCACCGCACCGGCACGGCGGTCCTGCTCGCCCCGGCGGGCGACGTCAAGGCCTGACCGGAAGGTTCCCGTGGTTGCGGCTCGCCGTGGACACCTCCGGTCCGCGGCGGGCCCGTCGGCGGGTCACCGCCGCCGCCAGGGCAGCGCTTCCTGTGCGTCGCCGTCGGCGTCCATCCGCTGCAGGGCGGCGTTGATCGCCTCGCCGATCTCGGCGAACCGGGTCACCTGCTCGGGGGTGAGAACGTCGAAGACGGCACGGCGGACCGCCTCGACATGGCCCGGGGCCTCGCGTTCCAGGAGGGCCAGGCCGGCCGGGGTCAGGACGGCGCGCTGGTTCCGGCGGCTGGCGGGGTCCTCGCGGCGGTCGACATAGCCGGCCTCCTGGAGACGGGTCACGGCGTGGGTGAGCCGGCTTCGGGTGATCTTCAGGCGTTCGGCCAGCTGGGACATGGTCAGACCGTGGTCCCGGACCGAGGACAGGTGGGCGAGCAGCGTGTAGTCCGCGTGGGTCATGCCCGCGTCGCGCCGCAGCTGGCGGTTGAGGTGGTCGGACAGGTGGGTGGAGAACTGGACGTAGGCGAGCCACGCCCGCCGCTCCTCGGGGTTCAGCCAGCGTGGCGTCACGGTCATGCGGGTACCCTAACGGGCATTGTTTGACTGTTCAAACGAAAGCTCCGGTCCCGACTCCGTCAGGGCTCCTCGGTCCCCTTCGGCTCCTCCGGCACGCCGACCGAGGGTGCCAGAGCGACGAACAGCGGGAGCCTGTACAGCGGTGGCGGTTCGCCTGCGAGTCCCAGTCGCTGCCAGGCCAGCTGAGCCGAGATCTTCAGCACCCTTCGGGCGCGCATGACGAGCAGGAAGGCGAGCGGCAGCTCCACCAGCACGGCCGAGGCCGTGCTCACCCACACGTCGCCCCTCCCCCAGCTCAGGGAGATGTCGAACCAGGCGTCGCAGACCAGCAGGGTGGCCGCCACGAAGGACATCGGTATCAGGGCCTGCCGTCTCAGCCAGACCGCCACCCCGGCGCCGACCAGCGACACCATCAGCATCACGTCGAAGCCCACCCAGACCATGGGCCAGTACCGGGCCTCGAAGCGATCGGGCAGCGAGACGGCGAGGTAGACGGTCCAGGGGACGAGCACCACGACGCACAGGGCGAGCTGCGCCACAGCCCGTCGATGGCGGCGGCGCACCACAGGGCTGTCCGGTGAGAACGCCTGGGCCGTCATGGCCGTCGAGGCGGAGTGATCGGTCTGGTCGCTCATCCTTGCCTGTCCCTGATGTCGGCTGCCGGCCGTGCCGACTCCGTCGGTGACCGCGCTTGTGGTCGCGTCGCACGGGCCGCACACGAGCGGGAGGGGACCACGCCGTCACACCCGCTGATCGCTCTTCGATGGTACGGCGGCATACCGGTGACCAACCGTGCCCAAGCCGTTTCCGAAGCGGCCCTCTCCAGCATGGAGACGTCAGCGGAGGTCGCTGACGTCGACCGAGAGTGGAGATCGTCATGGCCGAGAACACCGAACTCGTCGAGGCGGAGTTCGTCCTGTCCCTGCAGAGCATGGAGGTCGAGACCCCGACCAGTTCCATCGTCTTCAGCTGCAGCTCCTGCGCCATCACCAGCTGCTGACAGGCACCGGAACACGGCGGTCCCCGACGGTGCCGGCCCACGCGCCGCAACCCGTCCGGGACCGCCCGCGGGGATCGCGTTCACGAGGACGAGAAGGGGGCGGCCCGACATGCAGTTGCCGTGGGAGAACGTGCTGTCGTACATGAACCACGATCCGCGGTGGTTCGAGGACTTCGGCCGGCGGGAGCCGGGCAGCGAGCACCTGAGCATCTACCGGGCGACGGTGCCCGGCAGCTGGCGCACCTGGCGCCGGGGGTACTGGATGATCGCCGAACCGCCCGACGCGCCCGTGGTCGGCGAGGGCTGGAAACTGCACGTCGCGGCGACCTCCCGCACCAGCGCCGAGACATTGCGGCGGTCGCTGCCCGTGCTGCGCGACGCGGGGGTGCGCTTCAAGTTCCTGATGGACCCCCTGGCGGTGCGCGAGGCCAACGGAAAGTCGTTCCCGCGCGCTTCGAGCGGGAAGTTCATCACCGTCTACCCCGCCGACACCCCGCAGTTCCACGCCGTCGCGTCGGAACTGACCGAGGCGCTGAAGGAGTTGGACGGGCCGTACATCCTGTCCGACCGGCGCTGCCCCGGTTCGAAGGTGGTGTCCTACCGCTACGGCGGCTTCGTCAGCCGCTTCGCGCTCGGGCCGCTGGGTCTGCGGAACCTGCTGATGCAGGCCCCGGACGGCTCGCTGGTGCCGGATGTGCGCACCCCTTTCTGGTCCGCGCCGAGCTGGGCGCGGGATCCGTACGCCGGTACGGAGCGGGCGGCGGGCACGGCCCCGGGTGGCTCGTCAGGCGCCGGCCGGGGCCTGCTGAACGGCCGGTTCACGGTGGAGAGCGCGCTGGCCTTCAGCAATCGTGGCGGCATCTACCGCGGCGTGGACACCGAGACGGGCGCGGACGTCGTCCTGCGCGAGGCGCGGCCCGGTGTCGAGGTGGGCCCGGAGGGCATCGACGCGGTGCGACTGCTGCGCCACGAGTACGAGTTGCTCACCGAACTGGCCGACACCGGCCTGTTCGTGCGCCCGGTCGCGTTCTTCGAGGAGTGGGAGCACGCGTTCATCGCCGAGGAGCACGTCGAGGGGGGCCATCTGGGGCATCTGAGTGTCGCCCACAACCCGCTGTACGGGCTGGACCTCACCCCGGCCGCGCTGACCGACTACTACGACCGGTTCCGGCTGCTGTGGCTGCAGGTGGCGGACGCGATCGCGGCCTGTCACGAACGCGGCATCGTGCTGGGCGACCTGTCGCCGACCAACATCATGGTCACCGCGGACGACCGGATCCGGGTCATCGACCTGGAGTCCGCCTTCCACGAGGACCGCGGCGGCGGCGCGGGGCTGGGCACCCCCGGCACGGTAACCCGGCGCGCGGTGGCCGCCGGCCGTGGCGACCGGCGCTCCGACTACTACGCGCTCGGCGGGATCATCCTGTGCTGCGTCCTGACCTGCCAGCAGAACGACCTCGTCGAGCACGCCGTGCCGCTGCGCCTGCTCGACGCGGTGGCCGACGACCTCGCGCTGCCCGGCGAACTGGTCGCCCTCGTCAGGGAACTCTACGACGAGGACGCACCGCTGCCCGACCCGGCGGAACTGCGCCGCCGGCTGGCCGAGCTGCCGTTCACCACCGCGTGGCGCCGGACCCCGCCGCTCGCCCACCGCGTGACACCGGACGAAGGGTCCGGGGCCGAGCTGCACCGGCGGATCGCGACCGTCCTCGACGGCGTGACGCAGTACCTCTACCGCACCGCCGACCCGCACCGCGAGGACCGGCTCTTCCCTGCGGACATGCTGGTCTTCGAGACCAATCCGCTCTCGGTCGCGCACGGCGCCTACGGCTGCCTCTACGCCCTGCACACCATGGGCGCGACGGTGCCCGACACCCTCCTGGCGTGGGCCCTGCGCAAACCGACCGGGCACACCGCACTGCCGCCCGGCCTCTACTACGGTTCGGCGGGCGTCGCCTGGGTGCTGTCGGCGCTGGGTCACCGCGAGGCGGCCGCCCGGATCCTGCGCGACGCCGGCGGACATCCGCTGCTGTACGCCGAACCGGGCGTACTGACCGGCGCCGCCGGACACGGGATGGCGTGCCTGCGGCTGTGGCGCGACACCGGCGGGGGCGAGTTCCTCGACCGGGCCCGCGAGATCGGCGCACACCTCGCGCGGACCGCCCGGCACGAGGACGGCCGCGCGCACTGGCCGGGCTCCGGCCGGCACGTCCCCGTCGGCTACGGCGAGGGCGCCTCGGGTGTGGCCATGTTCCTGCTGGCCCTGCACGCGGCGACCGGCGACCGGACCGCGCTGGAACTGGGCCGCGCCGGCCTGGAGTTCGACCTGTCCTGCGGCACGTACTCGCCCACCGGCCTGCTGTCCTTCCCGGCCGTCGCGGCCACCGGCGAACCGGCCTCCGTCCTGCGCCACTACTGGGACGAGGGCACCGCCGGCATCCTGACCACGCTGCTCCGCTACCACCAGGTGACGGGGGACGAGGCCCTGGGCAAGCGCGTCGCGGAGCTGCTGCCGGACGTACGGCGGAAGTACACGACGTTCCCCCAGCTGTTCCACGGGCTCAGCGGCCTCGGCAACGTCCTGCTCGACGCCTACGAGTTCCTGGGCGACCCGGAGTTGCTGGGCGACGCGCGGCGAGCGGCGGAGGCGGTGCTGTGCAGCGCCGTGCGACGGCCGGAGGGCGTGGTCTTCCCGGGTGAGCAGACGGTACGGGAGAGCGGTGACCTGGCGACCGGTTCGGCCGGTGTCGCCCTCTTCCTGGACCGGCTGCACAGGGCCCGCCCCGGGGCGCGCACCAACACGAACTTCCTGCTGGACGACCTGCTGACGATGCCGGGGAGCGTCGCATGACCGCCACCGTGCCCCTGGACGAGGTCGGAGCTCCCCGGCTCGGCCGCAACCGGGCGTTCCGGCTGCTGTGGATCGGACAGGCGCTGTCGGACTTCGGGTCGTCGATGACGTTCGTCGTGCTGCCGCTGGTGCTGCTGGCGGCGGGCAGTTCGGCCACGGCCGCCGCGACCGTCGGCACGGCCTCCCTGGTCGTCGCGCTCGTGACCCGGCTGCCGGCCGGCTACCTGAGCGACCGCCACGACCCGCGCACCCTGATGCTCCTGTGCGACCTGATCCGCATGACCGCCGTCGGGGCGGTGGCCGTATGGGTGCTGCTGCGCCCGGTGCCGATCGCGCTGGCGCTGGCGGCCGTGATCGCGTCCGACGCGGCGCTGGAGGTCTTCCGGCCGGCTCAGAACAAGGTCGTCCGACGCGTCGTGCCGGCCGGACAGCTGGGCACGGCGATGTCGTTGAACCAGGCTCGGGCCTACGGTGCCGACATCGCCGCACCGGCCGCGGCCGGGCTGCTGCTGTCGCTGTCCCCCGCCGTGCCCTTCACGGTCGACGCCCTGACCTTCGGCGTCTCCGCCCTCTGCGTCAGCAGGGCGGTCCGCGCGCGGCGGGCAGGCCGGCGCGCGGCCGGCCGCGACGCGGGCGCGGCGGAGCCGGGGCCGGCCCGGCAGCCGTTCCGGGCCGAATTCACCGCGGGGTGGCGGTACTTGGTCAGGGACCGGTTCATGCGCCGCTGCGCCGCCTACTTCGCCGGTCTGAACGTGGCGTTCTCCGCGCTGGCGTATGCCCTGATCCTCGGCGTGGGCCGGCTGCCCGACGGACCGGTGCTGGTGGGTACGGCCATGAGCGCGGCGGCCGCCGTCGGTCTGGCCGGCTCTCTGCTCACCCCTCTCCTCCAGCGCCACGTGCCCCTGAAGGCGACCCTGGCGCTGACACCCGCGCTCGGCGCCACGCTGCTGGCCCTCGCCTGGAGCGGGGGCGGCACCGTCGCGTTCGTCGGCGGCTTCTGCGCGCTGTGCCTGCTCACGCCGGTGGGCACGGCGACGTTCGCCACGATCATGGCGGTGGCCGTGCCGGAGGAGATCTACGGCCGGGTCACCACCACCAGCAGCCTCCTCGCCCAGTTCCTCCAGCCCTTCGGGCCGCTGGCCGCCGGACTGCTGCTGGCCCGTCTGTCGCTGCCCGGCACCGCCGCGGTGTTCGCGGGGGCGCTCGCCCTGCTGGCCGGTGTCCCCCTCGCCCTGCCCGTGCCGCCCCGGCCCGGCCCCCCGACCGAGGACAGGAGTTCCCTGTGAACACGCCACAGAGCCAGGACACCGCCGGCCGCGCCGTCCCCTCGGTCCCGCTGTCGGTGCTGGAAGTGGGCGCGACGGACGGCCGGCTCCCGGCCGCCCAGGTCGTCCGGGAGATCGCCGACGTCGCCCGGGTCGCCGACGAGTGCGGTTACCACCGCTTCTGGGTCGCCGAGCACCACGGCTCGCCCGATGTCGTCAGCAGCGCTCCCGCGGTCCTCATCGCGCACCTCGCCGCCCGCACCCGTCGCATCCGGGTCGGTTCGGGCGGGGTGATGCTGCCCCACCACGCCCCCTACGTGGTGGCCGAACAGTTCGCCACCCTGTCCGCCCTGTACCCCGGGCGGATCGACCTCGGGGTCGGCCGCTCCTCCAGCACCGCCGGGACCCCGGCCTACCGGGCGCTGCTGGAGGCCGCGCTGCGACGCGACGCGCGGGCGACGGTCGAGTTCCCCGCGCTGCTCGACGAACTGACCGGTTTCCTGGGCCCGTCGGCCCCCGCGGCACCGCTCCCGGACAACCCTTCCCTCTTCCTGTCCCCGCGGGTCACCGCACCGGCCGGGGTCTACGTCCTGGGCGCGGGGGAGAGTTCGGCACGCATCGCCGCGGAGCGCTCACTGCCGTTCGTCTACGGCCATCACCTGGGCCGCTCCAAGTGCCGTCCCGCGGCGGTCGAACGCTACCGGGCGGCCTTCTCCCCCGGCCCGCACGGTGCCCGCCCCTACGTCATCGCCTCGCTCAACGTGCTCTGCGCGGAGAACGACGCCGAGGCCGAGCGTCTGGCCCTGCGGGCCGCGGGCCACACCGTGGTCCGGCGCACGGGGGCGGCCGCCGGACAGCCGCTGTCGCCGACCCGGGAGGAGTTCCTCGCCCGCCGGTTCCTGGCGGACCAGCAGGTGGTCCACGGCGGCCGCGCCACGGTCACCACGGCTGTCCACCAGGTGGCGGGCGCGCTGGGCGCCGACGAGATCATGCTGGTCCCCTTCGACGTCACCGCGACGGGGCGCGGCCGGACCCTGCGCCTGCTCACGGGTCGACGGGCGCCGGCCTCGGCGCCTGTCGCGGTGCGCTGATCAGGTTCCTGCCGCCGGACAGCATGGACCGGTACCTGGCTTCGAGCACCGGGCTCGGTCCCAGCCCGAACTCCCGTGCCAGCACCTGGCGGTACTCGTCGTAGACGGCGAACGCCTCGGTCTGCCGCCCCAGTTGGAACAGCGTGTCCATGTGTGCGGCGCGCAGCCGTTCGCGGTGCGGATGCAGTCCGGTCAGCTCGCCGATGGTGCCCGCGACGACCTTGGCGTTGCCCAGCGCCAGCTCGGCCTCCGCCCAGTCCTCGTAGACCTGCAGGTACTGCCTGCCCAGGTGGTCGGCCTCCTCGGACAGGGCCCGCGAACAGCGCAGTTCCGGCAGCGCGGGTCCGTTCCACAGGCTCAGCGCCCGGCGCAACAGCCCGGCCGCCGCAGGGAGGTTCCCCTGGTCCGCGGTCTCCCGGCCGGCATCGGCGAGCTTGCGGAACCGTAAGGAGTCCAGTTCCTCGTCGCCCACCGACAGCAGGTAGCCGCCGGTATGGCGGACCAGTCGTCCGCCCGCGCCGACGTCGGCCAGGAGTTTGCGCAGGGCCCAGACATAGACCTGGATGTTCTTGCGTGCCGTCCTCGGCGGCTCGGCCTCCCACAGGGCGTCCGTCAGCACGTCGATCCGGACGACGGTGTTGGGGCGGCACAACAGCATGGCGAGGAGCACGCGTTGTTTGAGTGGCCCGACGGACCGGGGCCCGTCGGCGCCGCCGTGGGCGACGGAGAGCGGACCCAGCACGGAGAACCGAACGGTGCCGGGCCGCGGAACGGCCGCTCCTTGTCCCATCATTACCCCCGTTTCGGACGCATCTCGCGGCCTTCGCCGGGCCGCAGGACGACAGAGTGATCCTTCGTCCCCGCCCTGTCGCGTCCCGTTCCGTTCAACGGACCCGGACGACCGGTGCGCCGTCCGCGCCACGATCGAGGTCTCACGTGCCGGAAGCTGTCGGTCGCCTGTCAGAGTCCCGGAGTCTCACCCGCCGACGTACTCCGCGAGGTGCTGGGCGGTGAGGGTCGAGCGGGCGGCCACCAGGTCGGCCGGGGTGCCCTCGAAGACGATCCGGCCGCCGTCGTGGCCGGCGCCGGGGCCGAGGTCGATGATCCAGTCGGCGTGGGCCATCACCGCCTGGTGGTGCTCGACGACGATGACCGACTTGCCGGAGTCGACCAGCCGGTCCAGCAGGGCGAGGAGCTGCTCGACGTCGGCGAGGTGCAGGCCCGCGGTCGGCTCGTCGAGGACGTAGACGCCGCCCTTGTCGGCCATGTGCGTGGCCAGCTTGAGCCGCTGGCGCTCACCGCCGGACAGGGTGGTGAGCGGCTGCCCGATGGTGAGGTAGCCGAGGCCGACGTCCTCGAGACGCTGGAGGATGCGGTGGGCCGCCGGGGTGTGCGCCTCGCCCGCGCCGAAGAACTCCTCGGCCTCGGTCACCGGCATCGCCAGCACCTCGCTGATGTCACGGCCGCCGAGACGGTAGTCGAGGACCGACGCCTCGAACCGCTTCCCCTCGCACTCCTCGCAGGTGGTGGCCACGCCCGCCATCATCGCCAGGTCGGTGTAGACCACCCCGGCGCCGTTGCAGGTGGGGCAGGCGCCCTCGGAGTTGGGGCTGAACAGGGTGGGCTTGACGCCGTTCTGCTTGGCGAAGGCCTTGCGGATCGGGTCGAGCAGGCCGGTGTACGTCGCCGGGTTGCTGCGCCGGGAGCCGCGGATGGCGCCCTGGTCGACGGAGATCACCCCGGCCCCGGCCGGGATCGAGCCGTGCACCAGGGAGCTCTTGCCGGAGCCCGCGACACCGGTCACCACGGCCAGGACGCCGAGCGGGATGTCGACGTCGACGCCCCGCAGGTTGTGGGTGGACGCGCCACGGATCTCCAGCGTGCCGGTGGGCTTGCGGACGGCGGCCTTGAGCGAGGCCCGGTCGTCGAAGTGGCGGCCGGTGACGGTGCCGCTGGTGCGCAGCCCCTCGACGGTGCCCTGGAAGCACACGGTGCCGCCGCCCGCCCCGGCACCGGGGCCGAGGTCGACGACGTGGTCGGCGATGGCGATGACCTCCGGCTTGTGCTCCACGACGAGCACGGTGTTGCCCTTGTCGCGCAGCCGCAGCAGCAGGCCGTTCATCCGCTGGATGTCGTGCGGGTGCAGGCCGGTGGTGGGCTCGTCGAAGACGTAGGTGACGTCGGTGAGCGAGGAGCCGAGGTGGCGGATCATCTTGGTGCGCTGCGCCTCGCCGCCGGACAGTGTGCCGGCCGGGCGGTCGAGCGAGAGGTAGCCGAGGCCGATCTCCACGAACGACTCCAGGGTGTGCCGCAGCGTGTCGAGGAGCGGCGCCACCGAGGGTTCGTCGAGGCCGCGCACCCACTCGGCGAGGTCGCTGATCTGCATCGCGCAGGCGTCGGCGATGCTGATGCCGTCGATCCTGGAGGAGCGGGCGCCCTCGCTCAGCCGGGTGCCGTCGCAGTCTGGGCAGGTGGCGAAGGTGACAGCGCGCTCCACGAACTCGCGGATGTGCGGCTGCATCGACTCCTTGTCCTTGGAGAGCATCGACTTCTGGATGCGCGGGACCAGACCTTCGTAGGTCATGTTGATGCCCGCGATCTTCATCCGGGTCGGCTCCCGGTACAGGAAGTCCTGCAGCTCCCTCTTGGTGAACTTGCTGATCGGTTTGTCCGGGTCGACGAAGCCGGACTCGATGTAGAGGCGGGAGTTCCAGCCGCCGCCCTTGTAGCCGGGGACGGTGATCGCGCCCTCGTTCAGGGACAGGTTCTCGTCGTAGAGCTGGGCGAGGTCGAGGTCGGTGACGGCGCCGCGGCCCTCGCAGCGCGGGCACATGCCGCCGGTGATGCTGAAGCTGCGCCGTTCCTTCACCTTCTGCCCGGCGCGTTCCACGGTGACGGCGCCCGCCCCGCTGATCGAGGCGATGTTGAAGGAGAACGCCTTGGGCGAGCCGATGTGCGGCTTGCCGAGGCGGCTGAAGAGGATGCGCAGCAGGGCGTTGGCGTCGGTGGCGGTGCCGACGGTGGAACGCGGGTCGCCGCCCATCCGCTGCTGGTCGACGATGATCGCGGTGGTCAGTCCGTCGAGGACGTCGACCTCGGGGCGGGCCAGGCTGGGCATGAAGCCCTGGACGAAGGCGGGGTAGGTCTCGTTGATCAGCCGCTGCGACTCGGCGGCGATGGTGTCGAACACCAGGGAGCTCTTGCCCGAGCCGGAGACTCCGGTGAAGACCGTCAGCCTGCGCTTGGGGATCTCGATGCTGACGTCCTTGAGGTTGTTCTCCCGCGCGCCGTGCACGCGGATCAGGCCGTGGCTGTCGGCCACGTGCAGCGTGGGCGTCGTCGTCCCGGTCTCTTCGGCCATGCTCGAACCCGTCTCCGTCTGCTGTGCAGCGTCTGTGGCGGTCGCCGCCACGCTAGCGAGGGACGAAGGGTAACGCTTCTCCATTCCTGACCGGCCCGGACGCCGGACCGCTCCCGGACCGGGGCTACCAAGATTTTGCGTTCCCGCAAGATGCCCATGAACCGGCCCCCACCTGCGCCAGGTCCGCTATGTCCGCCGGGGCGCCGCACAGGTAACGGCGAGTTCACCCGGCTCCCCTTCCTCGGCAGTCTACGCGCGTGGTGTCATGCCCACGCTCACCCACCCCCCACGTGAGCGTCTACTCGCCTAGGAGTCATGCACATGCTGTCGAAGCTTCTCGTTCGCGCGGGTGTCGCCCTGGCGGCCACCGCGGCCGTGGTCGCGACCGCGGTCCCGGCGAACGCCGCGAGCTACTCCGCGTTCGCCTTCTCCCTCAGCAGCAGCGAGCCCACGATCTACGACTTCATCAACTCGGCCACCAGCTCGCTCGACATGACGATGTACGAGCTGGAGGACACCACGGCCGTCAACGACCTCATAGCCCTGAAGAACAAGGGCGTCACCGTGCGGGTCGTCCTGGACCAGGCGCACAAGAGCGCCGACAACTCCGCCTACACGGCCCTCACCAACGCGGGCGTGGGCGTGGCCTGGTCACCGACCCGCTTCGTCTACACGCACCAGAAGACCATCACGGTCGACGGCACCAAGTCGCTCGTCCTGACGGGCAACCTGACCTCCCAGTACTACGCGACCGGCCGGGACTACGGCGTCTTCACCGACGACACCCGGGACGTCGCGGCGATCGAGAAGGTCTTCAACGCAGACTACGCCGGCACCTCGATCACCCCGACCGACGGCGACCACCTGCTCTGGTCCCCCACCGACTCGCGCAGCCGCCTGCTGACCGTGATCAACGCCGCCACCAAGACGCTCGACGTCGAGGAACTGGAGTTCAGCGACAGCACGGTGGTCAACGCCATCGTCGCCAGGGCCGAGGCGGGCGTGAAGGTGCGGGTCGTCCTGGAGACGCCGGGCGACTACTCCAGCGAGGTCTCCGCCGTCGAGGCCGCCGGCGGCACGGTCGTCGGCTACTCCGACCCCAACGGCTTCTACATCCACGCCAAGGCCATGGTCGCCGACTACGGCCTGTCCACCCAGGAGGTGGAGGCGGGCTCGATGAACATCAGCAGCAACTCGCTCTCCAGCAACCGTGAGCTGGGCATCATCCTCACCGGCACCGGAGTGGCGCAGTCCGTGGCCACGACCGTCGAGACCACGTTCAACAGCGACTACGCGGGCGGCACCGCCGCGTAGCGGTCCGGACCGGCCCCGTCCCGGCCGCGCCTCGGCACGGCCGGGACGGGGGGCGCACCGGAATGGTGCACCGGACCGTCGAACCGTTCCCCGGCCGACGCCGAAAGCCAGGTCAGGCGAGATCATCGGGCGATCTATGCTGCTGGGGGCAGGAGGCTCGCCAGATGGTCGCAGGAGAGGGTACCCGGCACGGCGACGCCCTCTGTCCGGCGTCCGCACCGTGTCCGTCTCCCCCGAGGAACCCCGTTGAACTTCTGGTCGATCTATGAACACGGCTTCGCGCGCGTCGCCTCGTGCACGGGCCACACCGTCATCGCCGACCCGCTCGCCAACGCCGAGGCGGTCCTGCGGCAGGCCCGCCGCTGCGCCGAGGAGGGAGTCGCGGTCGCGGTCTTCCCGGAGCTCGGCCTGACCGGTTACTCGATCGAGGACCTGCTGCTCCAGGACGCGGTCCTCGACCAGGTGGAGGAGGCCGTGGCGGCGGTGGCGTCCGGCTCGGCCGGGCTGCTGCCGCTGCTCGTCGTCGGCGCGCCGCTGCGGCACCGCAACCGGGTCTACAACTGCGCGGTGCTGGTGCACCGTGGCCGGATCCTCGGGGTCGTACCGAAGTCGTACCCGCCGAACTACCGTGAGTTCTACGAGCGCCGCCAGATCGCCGCAGGCGACGACGAGCGGGGCGGCACCATCCGGCTCGGCGGCGCGCGCGTGCCGTTCGGGGTGGACCTGCTGTTCGAGGCGGAGGACGTGCCCGGACTCGTGCTGCACGCCGAGATCTGCGAGGACATGTGGGTGCCGGTGCCGCCCAGCGCGGAGGCCGCGCTGGCCGGCGCGACCGTGCTGGTCAACCTCTCGGGCAGCCCGATCACGGTCGGCCGTGCGGAGGACCGGAAGCTGCTGTGCCGCTCCGCTTCGCAGCGCTGTCTCGCCGCGTACGTCTACGCGGCGGCCGGGCTCGGCGAGTCGTCGACGGACCTGTCCTGGGACGGCCAGACCATGATCTACGAGAACGGCGCACTGCTCGCCGAGACGGACCGGTTCGCGCTGGGCGACCAGTACGCGGTGGCCGACGTGGACCTGGATCTGCTGCGGCAGGAGCGGGCCAGGATGGGCTCGTTCGACGACAACCGCCGGACCCACGCGGCCCGCACCGGCGGCTTCCGGACCGTCCCCTTCCGGCTCGACCCGCCGGTCGCCGACCTCGGGCTGCACCGCCGCGTGGAGCGCTTCCCCTTCGTCCCCGCCGACCCGCGCCGGCTCGCCCAGGACTGCTACGAGGCGTACAACATCCAGGTCTCCGCGCTCCAGCAGCGGCTGGCGTCGATCGGCGACCCGAAGGTGGTCATCGGGGTGTCCGGCGGCCTCGACTCCACGCACGCGCTGATCGTGGCGGCCCGCGCCATGGACCGCGCGGGCCGCCCGCGCAGCGACATCCTCGCCTTCACCCTCCCGGGCTTCGCCACCGGCGAGCACACCAAGGGCAACGCGCACCGTCTGATGAACTCGCTCGGCGTGACCGCGGCCGAGCTGGACATCACGCCGACCGCGCGGCTGATGCTCCAGGAGATGGGCCACCCGTTCGCCGCGGGCGAGCCGGTCTACGACGTCACCTTCGAGAACGTCCAGGCCGGTCTGCGCACCGACTACCTGTTCCGGCTGGCGAACCAGCGCGGGGGCATCGTCCTCGGCACCGGGGACCTGTCGGAGCTGGCGCTGGGCTGGTCGACGTACGGCGTCGGCGACCAGATGAGCCACTACAACGTCAACTCCGGGGTGCCGAAGACGCTGATCCAGCACCTGATCCGCTGGGTCATCAGCAGCGAGCAGTTCGACGCGGAGACCGGCCGGACCCTTGCGGCGATCCTCGACACGGAGATCAGCCCGGAGCTGGTGCCGGGTGAGGAGCTGCAGTCCACCGAGTCCAAGATCGGCCCGTACGCGCTGCACGACTTCACCCTCTACCAGGTGCTGCGGCACGGGTTCCGGCCGTCCAAGATCGCCTTCCTGGCCTGGCACGCCTGGCACGACCCGGACGCGGGCGCCTGGCCGCCCGGCTTCCCCGAGGCCGAGCGCAAGGCGTACGACCTGGCTCAGATCCGGCACTGGCTCGACTACTTCTGCCGCCGCTTCTTCGCCTTCGCCCAGTTCAAACGCTCGGCGATGCCGAACGGGCCGAAGGTCTCGGCGGGCGGCTCGCTCTCCCCGCGCGGTGACTGGCGGGCCCCCTCGGACAGTTCGGCCAAGGCCTGGCTGAACGATCTGGCCCGGGTTCCTCAGTAGCCGCCGCCCGGCAGTGGGTGTCCGGTCGGCCGTCAGTCGCCGGCCGGACGCATGACGAGGCAGGTGGTGGTCGCGTGCGCGATCAGTTTGCCGCGCTCGTCCAGCACCTTGCCCTCGGCCGTGGCGGTGGAGCGGCCGACGTGGATGACGTTGCCCTCGGCCGTGAGGGTCTGGCCCGCGGTGTGGGCGGCGCGGATGTAGTTGACCTTGAGTTCGAGAGTGGTGTAGCCGACACCGGCGGGCAGGGTGGTGTGCACGGCGCAGCCCATCACGGAGTCGAGGAGGGTGGCCGCGATGCCGCCGTGGACGATGCCCAGGGGGTTGGTGAAGTCGGGGCGGGTGTCGAGCGAGATGACCATGCGCCCGTGCTCCACCTCGTCGAAGCGCATGCCGAGCAGCCGGCCGATGGAAGGGGTCACGGAGTCGGCGGGCTGCGCGGACTGTATCCGGCGCATCAGTTCGAGGCCGGACAGGGCGGCGAGGTCGGTGGTGGACACGGGTGTCTCCTCGGTGTGCTGGGGGTGGTGCGGGCCGGACCGCGTCACGGACAGCGGGCCGCGGTGGGTGTCAGCGGTTTTCGGCGGTCTTCAGCGGTCTTCGGCGGTCTCAGCGGTTTTCAGGGTCTTCACTGGTGCTCACAGGCCTTCACCGGTCGCGGAAGGCATGGGTCAGCAGTTCGCGCAGTTCGGTGGCGGCGGCGTCCAGCGGCGCGGTGGTCCGTTCGGCGCGGCACATGATCACGGCGCCTTCCAGGGCGGCGATGACGAGGGACGCGAGCCGGGTGCCGCGCGCCTCCGGGAGCCCGTGCCGGCAGAAGTGCGCGGCCAGCGTCTCCTGCCAGCGGGCGAACGCCGCGGCGGCGGAGCGGGCGAGCTGGGGCGCCTCGTCGTTGGTCTCCGCGGCCACGGCCGCGACGGGGCAGCCGATGCGGTAGCCGCTCTCCACCAGCCGCTCCCGCCACACCGCGAAGAAGGAGTCGACCGCTTCCAGCGGGTCCTCGGCCGCCATGACGGCGTCGATCCGCTTCGCCATGAGGTCACCGGAGCGGGTCACCGCCTCCTCGATCAGCTGAGCGCGGCCGCCGGGGAAGTGGTGGTAGACGGATCCGCGCGGAGCTCCGGTACGGGCGAGGACCCGGTCGATGCTGGTGGCACCGGCGCCGTACTCACGCAGCAGTTCCGACGCGCCGACGAGCATCCGGTCCCGGCTGTCGCTCCTGCGCGGGCTCATACGACCACCGTTCCTCTTCCCCCGGACGCTCGCCCTGTGTCTACGAGTAAGTAACTTATGGTGTGTGCCATAGAACATGCAAGAGTCGGCACCGGTCGGCGCGCGATGCGCGGCGGTCCAGGGAAACACGCCCCGCATCCTGCGGGCAGACGCGGGTGCGAGGCCTGCCCGGCTCTTCGCCTGCGCGGCCGGCACCGGCGGCCGGGCGCACCCTGACGGGCGAACATCCGCCCAGTACCCGGACGGAGCCGGGCGGTGAGGCAAACCACCTGGTCAGCGCATTTGCCGTGACCCGGTCGGCGCCGTGCGCGGCCCGTGACCGGTTGCGGGGCCCCTCCCCGCTTCCCACGGTGGGCGCAAGACAGCAGTTCTCGAAAGGAACCCCATGCGCGCCCTAGCCTCCCGCGGCCTCCTCGTCTCCCCCCTGGTCTGCGCCGCTCTGGTCCTCGGTCCGGCGGCCGCCTCCGCTGCCGCCGCCGACATCGGCCGAGACACGACGGGACCCGGTGCCGCGCGGACGGCTCCGCAGCCCGGCACCGGCCTCGCGACGCTCCTCGACCGCATCGACGCGACCGGGACACCGGGCCACCATCACGCCCTCGCCCCCCTCCTGGACACGCTGTCCGGCGCCGCCACGACGCAGGGCGCGCGGATCGACCCGGCGCGGGCCGCCGCCTACGCCAAGGCACTGCGGTCGTGGAGCGACGGACTGCAGGAGCGGCTGCGGCACCTGGACGCCGGCTCGGCCGACCGCGCGCACCGGGCCACGCCCCGCGCGGCCGACCCTGTCCAGGACCTGCTGAACGCCGTCGAATCCGCCGTCGACAGCCTGCTCGCCTCGCTGACCTCGCTCGACCTGGGCGGGGTGCTGAGCGCCGTCACCGGCCTGTTGGCCCCCGTCCTCGACGCGGTCACCGGTCTCCTCGGCACCGTGCCCGCGCTGCCTGCCGCGAGCAGCCTCACCTCCGCGACGACCGTCGCCCCGTGAGGAACTGACGCGGCGCCGGCTCACCCGCACGGTCGCGGGGCGTCAGTGCCCGTTCCACCCCGGGACGGCAGGCAGCACCTGCTCCGCGACCCGCGCCAGGGCCGTGTCGTCCGGCGGTACGTCGTCCTGCCGCCAGATCGCGACCTCCAGCGTGCCCTTGCCGTCGTCCTTCCCGTGCCCGGAGACCAGCATGCAGCGCGCGGTGCCGCCGGGGCCCGTGGTCGCCTTGCCACCGCCCAGGCTGAAACCGATGGAGATGGTCGGGCTGGAGTAGACGATGGCGGGGCGACCGAGGACGGTCGTCCTGCGGGCGTCGCCCAGCAGGCTGCCCGCCTCGGAGACGGTCATGTCGTCGTACGAAGCCGTGAGTTTCACGGAGTACGTGTCCAGGGTGACCGTCGCCTCGGGTTCGGCGATCTTCTTGCCACCGGCGAGGGTGAGCCACTCGCCGTTGCCGTCGGCGGTCTCGACGTGCTCGTTCGTGGTGCCCAGCAGGGCGGGCAGGTCCGGGCGGTTGAGCGCGGCGCACAGTGCGGCGCCCGAGACGTAGCGGGCCGGCAGGCGGTCGCCCCCCTTCGAGCAGGCCGCCGGTCCGGTGGAGCTGTCCTTCTGGTGGACGAACTCCTTCTGCGCCCACAGGGCGCCCACGACGACCGCGAACAAGGCCACCGCCGCCACTGCCTGAAGCCCCGGTCTGCCGTCCTTCTCGGGCTCGGCGAAGCCTTCGGTCATGTCCCCCCACCCTCACTGTGCATCCCCTGTGCGCGGTGGAGCCTAACGGATGCTCACGGGGAAGGCACCCGCCGCACATGGCCCTCGGTGGCAGGGGAACCCTCCGGGAGTGTTTGATGACGCATGCACGCTGCAGGCCGGAGCAGGCAAGGGGGACGCGGTGGCCGACGGACGGGTCGTCGAGGCGGGCGGGAGCGCCCTGGTGGTGCGGCGCAGGCCGTGGGACCGGACACGGGCGGCGGTGCTCGTCCTGCACGGCGGGCAGGAGAACGGCCGCCGTCCGGCGCGCTCCTGGCAGCCGGCCGCGCTGCGCATGCGCCCCTTCCTCGGCGCCGCCGCCTCGGTCTCCTCGCCTCGCGACGTGCTGATCGGCCAGGTGCGCTACCGGTACCAGGGATGGAACGACGACGCCGACCCGCTGCAGGACACCCTGCGCGCCCTCGACGAGTTGCGCGGCCTGGCGGGTGACGCGCCGGTGGTGCTGGTCGGCCACTCGATGGGCGGCCGGGCGGCGCTGCGCGCGGCGGTCGACCCCGCGGTGTGCGGGGTGCTCGCGCTGGCTCCCTGGTGCCCGCCCGGCGACCCCGTGGACGATCTCGCCGGGACGCGGATCCTCGTCCTGCACGGGGACCGCGACCGGACCACCGGACCCGCCGACTCGGCCGCGTACGTACGCCGGGCCCGTGCCGCCGGCGCGGAGGCCGGGATGGTGCTGCTCAGCGGCGGTGACCACGCGATGCTCCGGCGCAGCCGCGACTGGCACCGCGCCTCCGCCGCCGCCGTCAGGCGGCTGCTGCGCCCCGAACGCGGCCTCGACGGGTGGACGGCGAAGGCCTGCGCCTCGCCGGAACCGCTTCTGCGCTGACCCGCGCCCTGGTAGGGTGCCTCGCCCCCACGGGACATCCACGCAGAGGACTGCCGATGCCGCTCGCCCGCACCGTTCGGATTGTCACGTACCTGACATCCTTGTTCCTGGTTCTCACCCTGTTCGGCACCGCCCCGGCCACCGCCGGTCCGCGGACCGCGCCGGTCGCAGCCGCGGCACCGGCCTCGTCGGCGACCGGCACCTGGCAGCCACCGCTGTCCACCCGCGGCCGCTACATCGTCGACGCCGCCGGCAACCGGTTCCGCCTCAAGGCGGCCAACTGGGACGGCGCACAGGGCTCCTGGACGGGCAGCGGCAGCATCACCGACCCCGCGAACCACCACGCCGGCCAGGACTCCTACGGCATCCCCCTCGGCCTGGACCGCGCCCCACTCACCCAGCTCCTCGTCGACTTCCAGGCACTCGGCATCAACAGCGTCCGGCTGCCGTTCTCCAACGAGATGATCCGTACGACCGCCCCGGTGCCGGACGCCGCGGTCACCGCCAACCCGCAGCTGCGCGGAAAGACGCCCCTCGAGGTCTACGACGCCGTGGTGACCGCCCTCACCGGCGCGGGCTTCGCCGTCATCCTCAACAACCACACCAACACCTCCCGTTGGTGCTGCGGCGTCGACGGCAACGAACGCTGGAACAGCAGCCAGTCCACCCAGCAGTGGGCCGACGACTGGGTCTTCATGGCCCGCCGCTACGCCGCGAACCCCCGGGTCGTGGGGGCCGACCTCTACAACGAGGTGCGCCGGGACGTGCTCGACGACCCCAACTGGGGCCTCGGGGACGCCCACGACTGGTACGCGGCGGCCCAGCTCGCCGCCGACCGCATCCTCACCGAGGCGAACCCGAACCTCCTCATCGTCATCGAGGGCATCAACTGGACGGGCGTCCCGGTCGACGGCCTCCCCCACGGCCGCCCGGTCCTCACCCCCGTCCGGACCCTCTCCAACACCCTCGTGGACGCCCACAAGCTGGTCTACTCGGCCCACTTCTACGGCTACACCGGCCCGAACCACAGCGGGGCCACCGGCCTGGGCGAGACGAGCGATCCCCGCTACCAGGACCTGACCCGCGACCAGCTGTACCAGGCCCTGGCCGACGAGGCGTTCTTCGTCACCACCGAGGGCCGGCACTACACCGCGCCCGTGTGGGTCAGCGAGTTCGGCATCGGCGCCCAGGAGACGGGCACCGCGGCCCGCACCTGGTTCGGCAACATCACCGACTACTTCGCCGACCACGACACCGACTTCGCCTACTGGCCGCTGGTCGGCTGGGAGGGCCACGACGACTGGGCGCTGCTGCGCTACGACACCGCCGGGCACCGCTCCGGCATCCTCGACGGAGGCGACTGGCGGGCCACCGCCTGGGGCCACCTCATGACCTCCGCGAGCCGCAGCGGGTACGTCGCGCCGGGGACGACCTGGCGCATGCTCGCCACGGACCACGGCGACCAGGTCGAGTCGCTGCGGGTGCGGGCGGGCGGCGACTGGGACTCGGGCGCCTACAAGGCGGTCTGCCCGGACGGGCTGCGGCTGAACGGTCTCGCGCACTCCGGCGGACGCGGGCTGTGCACCGACGCGACCGCCGGCGACCTGAGCGCCACGGGCACCGCGCAGACGGTGGTCACGGACGAGCGGTACGTCCCGGCGGGCGGTGACTGGGCTTCCGGTTACACCAAACTGCAGTGCCCGGCGGGCCAGTTCGCCATCGGCTACAGCCGTCGCGGGGAGCGGGTGTCGGCGGTGCTGTGCGCGCCGGCCCGTGCCGCACTCGGCGCCGGCGGCCGCACGGTGTGGTTCGACCGGTCCGACAACCGGCCCGCCGACGGGGCGGGGGACGACTTCGCGTACGGCGCCTACAAGGGTCAGTGCGCGGCCGGCGAGTACATCGGGGGCGTCGCCTTCACCACCCGCGTGGGCAGCGCTCAGGGGCCCGCCGCCGTGCTGTGCGTCCCGCTGCCGTCCTGAGCGGTGCACCGGCCACCGGGCCGCCGCTGCGGTGACCGAGGACGGGTACGCCCCGAGGCCTGCGGACCGTGCAGGCGTTCCGGCCCGAACTGCGTCTCTCCCAGGGGAGTTCGCGGACCGGCCGACCGTGCAGCGGCGTGCCCCCCTCTTCGACGCCCAGCGCGCCCCCGGCCGCCCGCCGGCGCCCCCCATCCAGCGGAGGGCGGAGAAGGCCTACGGCATGCCCTTCGACCACGTGCGGGTGCACCTGACGCGCCTCACGCAGGCAGGACGGCGGAGGGTCAGGGAACGCGGGTCAGTCCGCCGCCCGGTGCCGGTGCGGCCAGGTCGTCGTCGTGGTGCGGGGGTGTGCCGGGGTTCTCGGCGGTCGCCGTGAGGATGGACTGCTGCAGGCGGCACAGGCGCGCCGAGGGTTCCAGGCCCAGGTCCCTGACGAGGTGGGTGCGCAGCTGCTGGTAGACGAGGAGGGCCTCGCCGCGCCGGCCCGAGCGGTAGAGGGCGAGCATGAACTGCGCGTGCAGATTCTCGTGGGAGCGGTAGCGGCTGGTCAGGACGGTGAGTTCGGCGAGCAGTTCGCGGTGCCGGCCGAGCCGCAGGTCGGCCTCGATGCGCAGGTCCAGTGCGCAGAGCCGGCTCTCCTCCAGCCGCCGGGCCTCCATGCCCAGGTGGACCCCGGTGGGCACGTCGGCGAAGGGCGGCCCGGTCCACAGGTCCAGCGCGCGGCGCAGGATGCCGGAGGCGCCCGCGAAGTTCCCGTCGTCCATGGCACGGCAGCCCTGTTCGCTCAGCCGCTCGAACTCCCTGATGTCGCTGCGACCGCCCTGGGCGACGAGCAGATAGCCGCCCGGCAGGGTCGTGAGCACGTCCTTCGCGGACCGGGCGTCCGCCTGCCCGGGAGCCGCACCCTCGCGCAGCGCCGTCGCGATGAGCTCCCGGAGCTGGAGCACATAGGTCTGCAGAGTGGTGCGGGCACTGCGCGGTGGAGTGCCCGCCCAGACCTCCTCGACCAGGGTCGGGACGGAGACGACCTGGTCGGCGCGCAGCGCCAGCAGGGCCAGCAGCTGACGGGGCTTCGGTGCGGTCGGGGCGATGGAGACCCCGTTCTCCCTCACGTTCAGTGCGCCCAGCAGCCCGATGTCCACGTGCTTCTCCCTGGTCCTCTCAGCTGACGGTCCGCCGGTCAGTAGAAAACAGCACGAGCGGTCTGTCAACCGGCCAGGGACCGGCCTGTCTCTGACACACCGGCGGAGAACGGCCACAGACCCTCACCGGACCCCTCTTCGCCGCGGAAGCAGCAGTACAGGCATATGACGCTGGCGTCCGGCCGAGGGAACAGCACTCTTTCCGTCCACAGGATTCGGTCAGCGAAACAGGCTGGATCCCGCCCCGGGGAGGCGGCGAAACAGACCAATTGGTCGGTTTTCTGGATGCCGTCACCGTCTAGCGCGTCCACGGCGGCGCCGTGACCGGTGAGGCCGGGGGCGGGCGCCGCAGGCCCGCCGGCAGCGCTCATACCGGTCGACCGATCCTGTCAGTTCATGATCACCGGCGTGCGCCCGCCGCACATCGATGACATGACGGATGCCACTTGTCGTATGATTCGACCAAGTTTTGGCCAACGTGCGCCGGTATCGTTTCCCCGAACCTGCCCGTGGGACAGACTCACCCGCGGAGGGGGGACGAGCACGGCCGTTTCACGCCGGACGTGCCATCCCGCAGTGTCGCGCCGCCCAGGGGAAAGGCGGCGAGCAGACCAGCGGAGGAATGAATGACGCAGTCGCTTCCGGGGCGGCACCCTGCCCAGGAGCAGGCGTGGGGCGGCCACCGGCGGCCACCCGTCGTCGTGATCGGAGCCGGACCGTACGGGCTGTCGGTGGCCGCCCATCTGCGGGCGGCAGGGGCGCCGGTGCGCGTCTTCGGTGACGTCATGGGCAGTTGGCGGCACGCCATGGCCACCGGGATGTACCTGAAATCGACGCCGGCCGCGACCGACCTGTCGGCGCCGGAGCCCGGCGGCCGGCTGGCCGACTTCCGGCGCGAGCACGGCGAACCGGAACTGACCGAGCTGACGCCGATCCCGTGCGACGTCTTCGTCCGGTACGGGCAGTGGTTCCAGAAGCGGTACGTCGGTGACGTCGAGCCGGCCCGGGTGACCGCGGTCGGGCGGCCGGACTCCGGGCCGGGCTTCGTCGTCGGGCTGGACGACGGGAAGGAGATGGCGGCCTCGTCGGTCGTGGTGGCGACCGGTCTGAACGGTCTCGCCCATGTCCCGGACGAGCTGCGGCAGTTGGCCCCCGAGGGACCCGGCCCCCGGGCGTGCGTGTCGCACACCAGTGACCACACGGATCTGTCCGTCTACGCGGGACGGCGGGTGGCCGTCATCGGCGGTGGTCAGTCCGCGCTGGAGAGCGCCGCACTGCTGCACGAGGCGGGTGCCCGGCCGCAGCTCCTGGTGCGCGAACGGACGGTGTTGTGGGGGATGACGCCCGATCTGGCCCGGCCCTGGACCCAGCGGGTGACCAAGCCGGCCTCACCGCTCGGCACCGGCTGGATCCTGGCCGGGGTCTGCGCGTCACCCGGCAGCGTGCGGCGACTGCCCGCCGCGGCCCGGCTGCTGCTGTTCCGGCGGGCGCTCGGCCCCTCCGGCGGCTGGTGGCTGCGGGACCGGGTGGAGGGCGTGGTACCGGTGCACACCTCGCGCCGGGTCACGGCTGCCGTGGTCCGCGGGCCGGAGGTGGTGCTGGATGTCGCCGGTCCCGGGGGCGAGCGCGAGTCCGTCGCCGTCGACCATGTGCTGGCGGCCACCGGCTACCGGTTGGATCTGGACGCCCTGCCCTTCCTGTCCCCCTCGGTGCGGCGTGCCGTGGCATGCGTGCCCGGTTCGAAGGCGCCCGCCCTGCGGGGGACGTTCGAGTCGTCGGTGCCTGGCCTGTACTTCACCGGTTCGCTCGCGGCGCCGATGTTCGGGCCGATGATGCGGTTCGTGGCGGGCACCGAGTTCGCCGCCGTCCGCATCGCCCGGCACGTGGCGGCCGCCTGAGAATCCCGATGTCCGATACCGCCCCCGCTGCTCCGCCGACGCGGCGGGGGCGGTATCCGCGCCTCCCCAGAGAGCGAACCGCGGGGCCGGTTTGTCTAGACCGGACTCCGGCCCGCTCGCGCGCTCTGGGCGCGGGGCCAGGAGTCGGCGAGCGTCAGGCCCGCGAACTGCTCTCCGCGGGCCGCGAGTTGAGGGAGGACCAGGGTCCAGAACTGCTCGGCGTGCGGTGCGATCCGGTCGCGGTCCGGTACGCCGAGCACCTCGAAGCCGAGCGTCGCGGCGACGATCAGCGTGGCGGCCCGGTCCGGTGACACCCCGTCGGCCAGCTCTCCAGCCCGCTGCGCCCGCAGCAGCTCCTCGCGCACCCAGCCACGCCACCAGCAGCCGAAGCCCATGCCGTTCTTCCGGGAGGGATCGACACTCAGTCTGAAGCCGGCCCGGACCACGACGTCGGCGGCGACCGCGACCAGGACCTCCCGGGTGACCGTGACCAGCAGGTGCAGCGGGGAGGGCGCAGCGGGCTGCCGGTCGGCGACCAGTTCCTCGACGGACCGCCTGGCCGCCCTCTCCACCTCCATCGCGAGGGCGTCCTTGCTGGGGAAGTGGAAGTGCAGCGCGCCGGCGCTCACCCCCGCCCGCCGACTGATCGCGGGCAGCGAGGACAGCGCGTATCCGTCGGCGGCGAAGATCTCGGCGGCGGCAAGTACGAGGGCCTGGCGGGTTCGGGCCGCCCGGAGCTGCTTGACCATCGCGTCCCCCTGTCGATCCGGGCGAATCCGGAATTGGACGGTCCGATTCCCCCTGGGTCTGCAACATTCCGATTCGAGCACCTTAACAAACAGCACGATCGGTAGGTTTGGCGGTGGCCGGGCACGGCCGGCCGGCGCGGACGGCCCTCGTGTCCCGCGCGGGAATGACGTCTCCAGCGCGAACCGGCGACAAACCGGTCAGGCGGTGCGGTTCTGGCTGGTCAGGCCCGACGGTTCGGCTCGTGGCTGGTCAGGCCTCGGTGGGCACGAGCGCTTCCTGCCGGCTGCGTTCCACTTCCTCCACGACCCGGGCACCCCGGTCGGGCGCGGTGTCCAGCCGAATCAGCGCCGCGGGAGTGGCTATGGCCGGCAGGACGTGGTTGTAGAGGACCGAGATGCGGTCGTTGAGGTCGGTCCAGTCGGAGACCACCTCGGACATGAACTGGGTGCCGATCCAGGCACCGAGGAAGCACTCCGCGGTCTCGCGCGGCGTGACGTGCGGCAGCACCTCACCGCGCTCCTTGGCCTCCACGAGCTTGTCCGTCACCAGCTGGGTCCAGGCGGGCCAGGCGCTGCCGAACAGGGAGCGCCCCTGGAGGTCGGCGGAGAGGCGTATGCCGGCGAGGAGAATGACCTCCTTGGGGATCCGGTGGGCCAGCGTCATGCCGATGTCCACCCATTCCTGGAGCTTCAGTTCGCGCGGCACCCAGTAGTCGTCGCTGATCTGGGCGTTGATGACGCCTCGCGCGAGGGCTTCCTTGGAGTCGAAGTGGAAGTACAGAGCGCCCTTGGTGACGCCGGCCCGCTCCAGGATCTCCGCGATCGTCGCCGCCGTGTATCCGCGTTCCGCGAAGACCGCGGCGGCGGCCTCGACAACAGCGCGCCGGGTCCGAATCGCACGCTCCTGACGCGCCATGGGACCCCTCCTCGGTCAAAACAAAACCGGACGTGACGTACCTTACCCCAAGCGGGGGCCGACATTTCGGCCGCACGGCGCCGATTCCCGGCCGCTCCCGCGGCGGGGGCGCTGCCGCATCCCGGGCCCGGGCCGGAGCGCCGGCCAGGGGCCCGAGGGGCAGTTCACCAGGCGGTGCGCCCGCCGTCCACGGTAAGTGTGGCACCAGTGACGAAGCTCGCCTTGTCACTGCACAGCCAGGCGGCGGCCTCCGCGACCTCCTCCGGGTCGGCGGCGCGCGCCTGCGGGGCGGATCGGTAGGCCCGGGCCTCGTTCTCGGGCGACCTGGCGAACCAGTCGTCGATCATCTCGGAGCGGGTCAGACCGGGGGCGATGGCGTTCACGCGGATGCGGTGCGGGGCGTACTCGACGGCCGCGGCCTTGGTCAGTCCGATCACCGCGTGCTTGGAGGCGATGTAGGGGGCGGCGGTCGAGGAGGCGACCAGGCCGCCCACGCTGCTGGTGTTGACGATCGAGCCGCCCCCGCTCGCCAGCATGGCGGTGATCTCGTGCCGCAGGCAGTTCCACACGCCCCGCACGTTGGTCTCGGTGACCCGGTCGTAGTCGGTGTCGTCGATGAGGTGCATCGGGGTCTTGGGAAGGGCGACGCCCGCGTTGTTGAAGGCGGCGTCGAGGCGGCCGTAGCGCTCGACGGCGAACTCGACGGCGCGCCGCACCTCGTCGGTGTCCCGCACGTCCAGGGCGCGGTGGCTCGCCTCGGCACCCCGGGCGCGCAGCTCGCCGGCGAGTTCGCGCAGCCGGTCCTCGCGGCGGGCGGTGAGGACGACGGTGGCGCCCTGCCGCGCGAACACCCGGGCCGCGGCGGCCCCGATGCCGCTGCTGGCGCCGGTGATCAGCGCGACCCGGCCGGCCAGCGCGGCCTCCTCCCCCGCGGTCACCTGGTGGCCCCCGGCGTCCCGGACAGGGCGTCGGCGTCCTGCCACACGGTGCCGAGACCCGCCTCGCGGTCGAGGGTGCGCAGCCGCTCCTCGTCGATCTCCGCGAGGCGGCCGACCAGGTGCCGGACACCGAGTTCGCGCATCAGCTCGCGCTGGAAGCCGTGTGCGAAGGTGCTGGGGTGGCCGATGAAGGGCACGCCCAGTTCCTTGGCGTGGCCGGCGAAGCGGGCGACGTCGTCGATGAAGAGGGCCTGGTGGTAGGCGAGGCCGAAGCGGTCCCGGACGATCTCCCGGATGCCGGGCCGGAAGTCGTCGGTGCAGATGTAGTGCGGCTCGGTGAACAGGTGCTCCCAGGCACCGAGATGACGGCGGAAGTGGTCCTCGTCGAGGCCGCCGTAGCAGATGACGTCCAGGCCCAGGGAGCGCAGCCGGTGCAGGAGGTCCTCGGCGCCGTCGAGGGTGTGGACGGGGTGGTCGCGCAGGTGGAGCTCGCGCTCGGCGAAGTAGTCGGCGACGGCCTCCTGCTCGCTCATTCCGGCGCCGGTCTCCGCCAGCAGCACCCGCGCGGCCGCGAGCCGGGACTGCGAGAAGAGCCGCTGCTCCAGCTCCCGGGTGTACGTGCCGCCGTACTTGAGGACGAGGCGGTGCAGGACGGGGCTGAAGCTGTCGTTGAGCAGGACGCCGTCGATGTTGACGGCGGCGAGGCGCAGGGTGCGCAGTGGTTCCATCAGGCTCTCCCTCTCGCGGGCCGTTCGACCATCATGCAGGGGCGGTCGGGGACGGTGGCGTCCGGACGGGGCGTCAGGCGGGCCGGAGCACGGGCGACTTGGCCAAAAGAAACCGCCGACCAGGTTTCGCGTGGACCGCGCAGACGTCGACCCGCTCGACAACACGCCGCCGACATCTACTGCTTAGTCCGTTTTTCGCCGTGCCTTCGGCATGGTTGAGCGGAAAAATATTTGGCCAAACCACTACCGAGCGGAGTCATGCATGGATCGAGTCGAACCACGCTTGGTGAATCCTTTACCTAGTGGCCGACCCGAGAAAACCGGTAGGTCCGTATCTTATAGGCGTCGAACAGAGCTTCACACCAACGAAGAGCTTTCCGACGGGGGGTCATCGATGAGTCTGTCCGCCAGTGAGATCGGAGTCGCTCTGCCCGTACTGCCGCGGCTGACCACCACGGTCCCCAAGGAGTACGTCCACCGCGCCTCCCTGGCCGAGGTGTTCCTCAGCGGTTGCACGGCCCAGGACGACGGACTGCGCTTCTCCCTCACCGGGCAGTGGCCCCGCGCCCACACGTTCTTCAACAGCGCCGACGGTTCGAGCCATGATCCGCTCCAGGCCGCAGAGACGTTTCGGCAGGCCGGCATGTTCGTGACGCACGCCGAACACGGAGTCCCGCTCGGTCATCACTTCGTGCTGTGGTCGCTGAGTTGCCACACCGACCTGGACCGGCTGCGGATCGCCTCCCGCCCCACCGACTTCGAACTCGACGTGGTCTGTCCGGACCCTGCGCCACGCGGCCGGTCCTCCGCGCGCCGGATGGGCATCGGCTTCGTCCTGCGCCGGGACGGGCTGACCGTGGCCCAGGGTGAGGGGCGGTACTCCGTCGTCACCCCGCCCGTCTACGCCCGGCTGCGTGCCCGCCGGTCCGACAGACGAGGGCCGTCGGCCGGTCCCGCCGTCGCGGCCGGCCCGATGCCACCGGCGGCCGTGGGCCGCACCTCGTCCGCCGACGTGGTGCTGACGGCGACGAACGCGCCGGACCGCTGGCTGCTCACCCCGGATTTGGACCATCCGATCCTGTTCGACCACGGCGGCGACCACCTGCCCGGCATGGTGCTGATGGAAGGCGCGCGGCAGGCCGCCTGCGCCCGGCTGGCGCCCCGCGCGCTGATCCCGGCGAGCACGTCCACGTCGTTCAACCGCTACGTCGAACTCGACAGTCCGTGCTGGATCGACGTCACGGGGGTGACGGCCCGGCCCGACGGCACGGCGACCGTCGACGTCGCCGGCGTGCAGGACGGCGAGGTCGTCTTCACGTCCACGGTGAGCGGGCCGGTCGTCCAGAGCTGACACGGGGGTTCGGCTCTGGCACGCGTCCGCCGCCAGGCCCCCTCGAACAGGCCTGGCGGCGGATGTCTCACACGTCAGCCACGGTGGCCGAAGCGGCGGTCGTCGGCGTCACGGTGGCCGAAGCGGCGGTCGTCCGCGTCACGGTGGCCGAAGCGGCGGTCGTCCGCGTCCCGCCGGTGGTGCAGGCCCCAGGAGGCGGAGTCGACGTAGCGGCCGCGGTCGTTGCGCAGGGTGGCGGTGTCCGCGTCGTGGTTCCACACCGAGGCGCTGCGATCCTGGTAGAGGTCCGTCCGGGTGTCACGGCCCTCGCCGGTGTGGACGCGGACCGTGGCCCCGCCCGCCAGCCGGTAGTGACGGAAGACGTAGCCGTGGCCGTCGGCGTCCGACAGCGTCCAGCCGCTGAGGTTCACGTCCCGGCGGGAGGTGTTGGTGACGTCCACCCACTCCCGGTTCAGGGCACGGGCGGAGAAGGCCGCCCGGCCCTCCAGGTCGTGCTGTACGCCACTGATGACGACCGCGCCGCGGTACGACACGCCGGGGTACGGAGCGGCCGCCGCGGCCGGCAGGGTCGTGGCGCCCAGCAGGGCGGCCGCCACAGCGGCGGCGGAACCGAGACGGCGGGCGGTCGCGGGTACGGAAACGGACACGTGGTCCCCCTTCACGGGGTTCGAGCACACTCCCGCCGCGTGCGCTGCGAAGCCGCAGGCCACGAGGGTGTGTGGGGCTGGTCGGCGGCCGGGCGGCCGCGCACACACACCCTGCGCCCCGGCCGTGCGACCTTCGCGACACACACGACACCCATTACGGATCCTTCGCTTTCCCGTGACTCTCGGATGTAACGTCCATTTATTAGGTGAATGAGCGGATTTGACACCATTCTCAACCCAACAAGCCCTATAGTACGGGCCTGCGGCCTCGTTCCCGCCTCGCGAGCGAATGCCCCGACAAGGCCCGGTTCACCCGAAAGTGAGTAACAGTCATCGCCCGACCCGGCCCGCCTGGCCGGAAGTCGATCTTCTGGGTGTCACGCGGAATTTCCAAACTGGTTGGTAACAAAGAGGGGTCGGGAGAAAGCGTTTGCCGCTACGTTTTGGCGTGGCCTCATTGGCATGCCCACATCCCTCGGCGCACACCTCCCCCTAGGAGACATCCCCATGCGCAGACTCGTTGCCTGTCTGGCGGCCGCGGTCGCCGCCCTCGGCGGGCTCACGGCGACGGCCACGCCCGCCGCGGCGGCCGCCTCGGGCACGTTCAGCGTGCTCACCTACAACGTCGCCGGGCTCCCGCAAGCCCTGTCGAGCGCGTCCACGCCCCGTGACACCAGCACCACGGAGATCGGCAGGCGCATCGCGCCGTACGACATCGTCAACGTGCAGGAGGACTTCAACTACCACGCGTACCTGTACTCCACCGACACCCACCCGTACCGCACCGCGACCAGCGGCGGTGCGGGCATCGGCAGCGGCCTGAACACCGTCTCCGACCACGCCTGGGACGAGGACGACTTCCAGCGCGTCGGCTGGAACTCCTGCCAGCTCGACTCGGGCGACTGCCTCACGCCGAAGGGCTTCACCTTCATGCGCGAGCGGCTCGCCGAGGGTGTCTACGTCGACTTCTACAACCTGCACACCAACGCGGGCACCAACGACGGCGACGAGGCCTCCCGGGCGGACAACCTCAGCCAGCTGACCTCCTTCATCAGCACCCACTCGGCCGGCAACGCCGTCGTGGTGATGGGCGACACCAACACCCGCTACACCCGCTCCGCCGACACCATCGCGGAGTTCGCCGCCGCCAACGGACTCACCGACGCCTGGGTGCAGCTGATCCGCGGCGGCAGCGCGCCGGCCAAGGGCAGCGACGCGCTGGTCTGCGACCAGAGCGGGGCGACCGTGCCCAACACCTGCGAGGTCGTCGACAAGGTGCTGTACCGCAGCAGCAAGCTCGTCAACCTCAACGCCACCTCGTACAACAACGAGCACGCCAAGTTCCTGACGAGCGACGGCCTGATGCTCTCCGACCACGACCCGATCACGGTCGGCTTCTCCTGGTCCCAGAACGCCGACTTCCAGCTGAGCGACCAGTACGGCGGCCCGCACGGCGACTACTACCAGGACATCGACAAGGTGGCCGCCGGCGCCCGCGCCGCCACGATCTCGCTGCGCTCCGGCTCCCGCGTCGACCAGGTCGGCATCACCCTCGCCGACGGCACGACGCTGACCCACGGCGGCACCGGCGGCACGGCGTCCTCGCTGACGCTGGGCAGCAACGAGTACGTGACGACGGCGTACCTGTGCGAGGGCAAGTACAACAACACCACCCGCATCTTCTACGCGAAGTTCACCACCAACCTGGGCCGCACCCTCGCCGGTGGTGCCACGACGTCGGACTGCGTGACCCGCACCGCCCCGTCGGGCTGGCAGATCGCCGGTTTCCACGGCCGCTCCGGTGACGAGCTCGACAAGGTCGGCTTCATCTACACCAAGCGCTGACCGCACCCGCCCGGCCGGCGGGCGTCACGAAGTTCCCGCCCGCCGGCTACGCCTGACCGCCACTGTGCGCAGCCTGCGGTGGAGCGTCGGATGCCGGCCGGATTGCGTCGCCGTCCGGCTGGAGTGGGACGTGCCGTTGATGTACCGGTTTCCCAGGACACGCCCACACCGCCGAAGTGCTGGTCGGGTTCCGGTCAGCCCGTCCGCATGGCGGACAACCGCGGGATCAGGCCACCTGACGCGTCATCCGTGCATGGATCAACGATGGCTTTGGTGGAGCTTTGCACCCTTTCGGAGAAACCGCTTCCTCCAAACAGCGGCCGAGCTCGATCGCTGGGTGTTAAAACTTGGCCACAGAACGTCGGGCTATGCCCAGCCCTGCGCACCAACCCTGTTGTGAAATGGGACGATCTTGTCCAAGTCCAGACCCCTGACGGGCAATTGGCGCGTCGCAAGACGCCTCCAGGCCATTCTGCTCATCCCCGTGCTCGTCGCCCTCGGCCTCGGCGGGCTCCGCGTGAAGAACTCGGTCGACACGCTCCGGGACGCCGACGACGCGGTCCGGGTGGCGGAGTTGGTGCAGGCGGCGAACGCCTACGCCAGTGACGCGATCAACGAGCGCGACGTGTCCGTCATCCCCCTCCTGCAGGGCAGGCGGGACGCGCCGGCCGTGGTGGCGGCGCGCAGGGTCACCGACGCCGACGCGAAGGCGTTCGACGCGGCGGTGGCCAGGGCGCCGAGGACCGCGGGCCTCGCCCGGCGGATCGAGCTGGTGCGGGCGGGTGAGAAGCAGCTGCCGACGGTGCGGGCCAACGCGTTCACGGTGAGGACGTCGGGGGTGCAGACGGAGGAGAGCTACCACGCCGTCCAGCACCCGCTGATGGAGCTCTCCAACGAGCTGGGCTTCGGCAGCAACAACCAGGCGAGTTTCGGGCGCACCCTCTACGCCATCTCCCTCACGCAGGCCGCCGAGTCCCTGGTGCGCTCCATCGGCACGCACCTGCTGGTCGAGAACCGCGACACGTTGGCGCAGAACGAACTGCAGGTCCAGCTCGGCTCGTTCAGCTCCTACGTCTACCTGGAGCAGGTCGGCCTCCAGGAGTACGCGGGCGCCGGTACCGCCGGGGACATGGCCCGGCTGCGGACGGCGCTGGCGGACGCGCAGAAGAAGGGCGCGCAGCAGGCGGCCAAGGCCGCCGAGGAGGCCAAGGCGGCCGGGCAGGCGTTCGTGACGCCGCCGCCCCTGACCAAGATGATCCAGGAGATCGCCGCCGGTACCCCGACCGACCAGCTGGCCGCCCAGGGCATCACACCCGACTCGTTCTTCGCGGCGTCCGCGCTCGCCTTCGACGCCTACCGCAGCATCGAGGTCCATCTCACCGACACCGCCCTCGCGGGCGCCCGGAACATCGCCGCCGACGCCAAGCGGGACGCGATCGTCAACGGCTCCTTCGCGCTCGGCGCCGTCCTCGTCGCCCTCCTGCTCGCCGCGTGGGTGGCCCGCTCCATGAGCGGCGGCATGCGCAGGCTCAGCGCCTCGGCCATCGAGATCGCCGAGCAGCGGCTGCCGGCGGTGATCACCCAGCTCACCCAGGCCGTGCCCGGCCAGGTGGACACCAAGGTCACACGGATCCCGATCACCACCACCGACGAGATCGGCGAGGTCGCCCGCGCCTTCGACCACGTGCACCGGGAGGCGGTCCGGCTCGCCGTCGAGCAGGCCGCGCTGCGCGGGAACGTCAACACCATCTTCACCAACCTCTCCCGCCGCAACCAGTCGCTGATCGAGCGGCAGCTCGCCCTGATCACCCAGCTGGAGGAGCGCGAGGCCGACCCCGAGCAGCTGTCGAACCTGTTCAGGCTGGACCACCTGGCCACCCGGGTGCGCCGCAACGGCGAGAACCTGCTGGTCCTCGGCGGCGAGCGCCCCACCCAGCAGTGGGACCACCCGCTCCCCCTGGTCGACGTCATCCGGGCGGCGGCCTCCGAGGTGGAGCAGTACGAGCGGATCGATCTGACCGGCATCCCGGAGGCCGACATCCACGGCCGCGCCGTCACCGACCTGGTGCACCTGCTCGCCGAGCTCCTGGAGAACGCCACCTCGTTCTCCTCGCCGCGCTCGACGGTCAGGGTCACGGCGAGCCGGCTGCCGGACACCCGGATCATGGTCGAGATCCACGACCAGGGCATCGGCCTGCGGCCCGAGGACTTCGCGCTGATCAACCACAAGCTGGCGAACCCGCCGACCGCCGACGCCGACGTCTACCAGCACATGGGCCTGTTCGTGGTGGGCAGGCTCGCCGACCGCCATGGCATCCGGGTCCAGCTGCGGCCGGCCGCCGGGGAGTCCGGCACGACCTCCGTGGTCATGCTCCCGGGCACCATCACCTGGCGCAGCGACACCGAGTCCGACGCCGACACGCTGGCCCTGGCCGCCTTCCGGACGCGTGCCAAGCCCGGTGTGGCTGCCCTGCTGCTCGCGGACGGGCCCGCCGACCCGTTCCGGGCGCACGAGGCGTGGGAGGACGGCATCCCGGCGCCTCGACCCGCGACACCGCCCGGCGCCCCGGCCGCCGCGCCCGCCGCCGCCTCCGCCGCCTCCGCCGCCTCCGCCGCCTTCGCCGCCCCGGCGGCGTCCGACACCGCCGCGCCCTCGGGGCCGCCCCCGTCGTCCGGCCGTTCCCGTCGCCCGTCGAAGCGCGGCCGGCGCGCCGCCAAGGAGGACTGAGCCGCCGGTGCGCGGTCAGGGCGGCGGCGCCGGGCGCAGAGCCCGCACCACCGCCCAGAGGACGGAGATGAACGGCACGGCGACGACGGCGCCGATCACCCCCGCGACGATGCTGCCCGCGATCACGGACACGGCGACGACGAGGGGGTGCAGCCGCACCGCCCAGCTCATCACCAGCGGGTGCAGCACATGTCCCTCCAACTGGCCGATGACGACGATGAGCACGAGGACGGCGACCGCGGTGAGGGGACCGCGCCCGGCCAGCGCCACCACCGTGGCCACGCTGAGCGCGACCGGTGAGCCCACCAGCGGGACGAACGCGGCGAAGAACTCCAGCAGGGTGAGCGGCAGCGCGAGCGGCACCCGCAGCACGAGCAGGGCGATGCCGACCAGGACCGCGTTGGTGCCGGCCACGATGATGATGCCGCGGGTGTATCCGGCGAACGTCCGCCAGGCGGCACGCCCGGCCCGGTCCCAGGCGCTGCGGGCACCGGCGGGCAGGAGTTCGCGGCTCGTCCAGGCCCACAGCCGTTCGCCGGAGTGGATGAAGAAGACCGAGGTGAAGAGCGCGAGCGCGATGCCGGTGACCAGTTCCACGAGGGTGCCGAAGCCGCTGAGCGCTCTGCTGGCCAGGTTGGATCGGTGGGACTGGATGTAGGTGACGATCTGCTGCTGGAGGTGGGTCAGGGCGCCCGGTCCGAGCCGGAAGGGCGGGCGCCGCAGCCAGACCTCGATGCGGTGGATGCCGCCGCGGAACTCGTCGGCCAGGGTCGCCGACTCCTGGGCGACCGCGTTGCCCACCAGGGCCAGCAGACCGAGGAACAGGCAGATGCTGCCGACCAGGGTCACCGCCACGGACACCGGCCTGGGGAGCCATCGGGCCAGCTGGTCGGCGGGCGGGCGCAGCAGCGAGGTGATGACCAGGGCCAGGAACACGGCGACCGCGATCAGCTGGAAGCGGCCGAGGATGACGAAGACGCCGTAGACGACGATGCCGACGACGATGAGCCGCCAGGCGTAGGCGGCGGCGATCCGCAGGGCGGGGACGACGACCGCGCTGACGGAGGCCGAGGCACGCGGGTCGCGGGCCCGTTTCGGGATCCAGACGGCGCGGGCGGCCCGGCTGTCCGGTGCCGTGCCCCGGGCCCGCCGCGCACGGCCCCGCCCGGCCGTAGGCCCGCCCGCACCCGCCACCGCGCCTCCCGTCACCGGCCCATGTCACCTCTCAAGCACGTTAGGCGCATTCACGGCGGTGGGCGGCCGGCACTGGGCCAAGAGGGTCAGTGGGCGGCCGGTCAGCGGGCGGCCGACTCGGCGACGGCGGTGCGGACGGCCCGTTCCACCAGGTTCACGCCGTCCGGCATGGACGCGCTGCCGTCGGAGAGGACCGCGACGAGGTAGTGGTGGCCGCCGGCCGTGACGCGCCCGATGCTGTTGATGTCCCACCGGCCGGTCGCGGTCCGCATGAGCCAGCCGTTCTTCAGCGCCCACCCCGCGTCGGCGGCGGCCGAGACACCCCAGGACTGCTCGGCGGAGATCTCGGTCATCAGGGTGGCGATGCGGCTCCTGGAGGCCGCGTCGAGCGGCGTGGGGCCGGTGCCGAACACGGCGCGCAGCAGTCGTATCTGGTCGGCCGCGGTGGTCCGGGTGAGTCCCCAGAGGCCGCCGGGGCCGCCCTCGGTCGCGACGAGTCCGAGCCGCCTGTTGGCCGACTCCAGGCCGGGGGCCTCGCCGATGGCGCGCCACAGGGCGGTGGCCGCGGCATTGTCGCTCTCGCGGATCATCACCTCGGCCTCGGCGCTCTCCCGGGCGGTGAGGTCGCGCCGGTGGTCCCTGGCGTGGAGCAGCATGGCGGCGAGGATGTCGACCTTGACGATGCTCGCCGTGTCGTACCGCGCGTCGTCGCCGTAGACGGCGGGTTCCCGCCCGGGGCCGTCCAGGTCGAGAACGGCGGCGGCCACCCGCGCCTGGCCGGGCGCCCCGACGGCGGTGCGGAAGTCGGCGGGGCCGGATCCGGCGTCGGCAGCCACGGCCGCCGGGGCGGCTCCGGCGAACAGGCTCACCAGCGCGGCCACGACGGACAGGGATCGGTTGAGCATGGCAGGGCCTTCGCAGTTCGGGTCAGACGGACAGAGAACTGCGAACGTAGACAAAATGCCTCGCTCGCGACATGACGGCCGCCACGCCGGGACCGGTTCGGGGCCGATTGTGAGGAGAGCAACAGGATCGTCGGTGACCGCGGCCACAAAAGCCGCGCAGGGGGCGGGTCTTCCGGCTTGCGGAACGCGAATTCCGCATGCCTCATCCGCCGCCGTGCGGGGGAAGAATGAGGTCAGAGTGGTGGACCGGGCCCTGGGAGGTGCCATGAGCACATCGGCGGAACCACGCGTGAGCGGTCTCGAGGTCCGGTCCATCGACTACGTGCCGCTGGACGAGCGGCACGGCAAGCTGTGGCATCTGGGACCGCTGTGGTTCATGTCCAACGCGCAGATCGCCACCCTGGCCGTGGGGCTCATCAGCATCACGGAGGGCGGCAACCTGATCTGGTCGCTGCTGGCGATCGTCGCGGGGACCCTGATCGGCACGTTCTTCATGGCGTTCCACTCGGCGCAGGGGCCGCAGCTGGGACTGCCGCAGATGATCCAGTCCCGCCCGCAGTTCGGCTATGTCGGAGCGCTGCTGGTGTGGCTGTTCGCCTATGTGCAGTACGCGGGCTTCAACGTGTTCAACACCGTCCTGGCCGGTCAGGCACTGGACACCACGATCCACGGCGGTGTGAAGCTCTGGGTGGTCGTGGTCACCGTCGTCGCGCTGGTCGTGGCGCTGGTGGGGTACGACATCATCCACAAGGCCGAGCGGTTCCTGACCTACACGTTCCTGGTCGTCTTCGGCATCTTCACCGTCGGTGTGCTGGTCACCCTGCACTACCCGGCGGGCTCCTTCGACCTCGGCGGCTTCAAGGCCACCCCGTTCCTGGCGCAGTTCGGCGTGGTCGCCGGTTACCAGATCAGCTGGGCCATCTACGTCTCGGACTACTCGCGGTACCTGCCGCCGGACGTCACCGTCCGCAAGACGTTCTACTGGACCTACTTCGGCTCGGCGCTCGGCGGCATCTGGCTGATGGTGCTGGGCGCGCTGCTGGCCGCCTGGGCGGGCGACAGCTTCGACACGATCCCGTCGATCAACGCCGCCGGCGACAAGGTCTTCGACGGTTTCGGCGCGGTGGTCCTGCTGTTCTCCGCCCTGGGCCTGATCTCCGTCACCGCGCTGAACATGTACGGCGGTTCACTGACCCTGATCAGCGCCATCGACTCGTTCAGACGAGTGCGGCCGACCCTGGGCGTGCGCCTGGTCACCCTGCTGGTGACCGCGGCGCTCTCCCTGATCGGCGCGCTGGCGGCGACGTCGAACTTCCTGACGAACTTCAACAGCTTCCTGTTGCTGGTGCTGTATCTGTTCATCCCGTGGACGTCCGTGAACCTGATGGACTACTACGTGGTGCGCCGGGGCCACTACGCGATCGCCGAGATCTTCAAGCCGGACGGCATCTACGGCCGCTGGGGCTGGCAGGGGATCGTCTCGTACCTGGTCGGGTTCGCGGTCATGATCCCGTTCTTCTCGGTCGGCACGCTCTTCGTCGGTCCCGTCGCCAAGGCGCTGGACGGGGCGGACATCTCGCTCTTCGTCGGGCTTCCCGTGTCAGCGCTGCTGTACTGGTGGCTGACCCGCTCGGTCGACGTCGAGGCGGAGACCAGGGTCGCCGAGGCGGAGGCCGCGGCCCTGGAGCAGGCGGCCCACGAACACCGTGAGCCGTAGCGCCTGACCGCGGGAGGACGAGTCGCCGACTGCGTCAGCGTCAGCGTCAGTACGCGGAGTTGACGTTGTCGATGGAGCCGTACCGGTGGGCGGCGTAGTTGGCGGCAGCGGTGATGTTGGCCACCGGGTCGGTGACGCTGTGGGCGGTGCCGGCCACGTGGTACGCGTTGAAGGTGGGGTCGATGACCTGCAGCAGGCCCTTGGAGGGGGTGCCCTTCTTGGCGTTGACGTCCCAGTTGTTCTGCGCGCTCGGGTTGCCGCCGGACTCGCGCATGATGTTGCGCTTGAGGCCCTCGTAGCTGCCCGGGATGCCCTTGGCCTTCATGATCTGCAGGGACTGCTTGATCCAGCCGTCGAGGTTGTTGGCGGAGCCGGTCCGCTGGGAGGTGGTGTGGCTGCTGCTGGAGGAGGCCGTGACCGAGGTGTGCGCCTGCGTCATTTCGGCGGCCTGCGCGTTGGCCGGCATCAGGGTGAGGGCGGCGGCCGCGGCACCGGTGGTGGCGAGGCCGGCGAGGCCGATGGTGCGCAGACGGGCGATGCGGGTGCGGGGGGTCATGGTCATGTGAAGGAAACTCTCCGGTGGGGGACGGCGTCGGCGCCGCCGCTGTGGCGGCGGCGTGGGGGCGGAGCCCCGTGCTGCCGGCGGGAGTGGGCGGGACCGGCGGGGATCCGCTCGGTCCGTCGCTGTCTCCCGGCGACGACAGCAATGGTTAGCGGCGCTCGGAGCGGTCCGCAACGATGTGACGCACTACCCGACTTCGTACTAGATAGGTGAAATGCCCGATATATGGCTCTTATGGCCACTTCAGGGCGCTCTGTCACTACGACCGCGCATAGGATGTGATGTGGCTCCTATGGGGGGTGTCACGCCCCGAGGGCCTCCGCGGGCCGGAAACACACCGTCCGCGGGCATCGCATGGGACGGCGCCGCCGTTCTCTCTGGTAGGTCTGTTACCTCTGGTGCCTCAGAACCCTCTGGCGCCTTCGTCGTCTGTGTTGGGGAGTCCGACATGACCACACCCCGGGACCTGTTCCTGGTCACCGTGTACGACGCCGCAGCCCGGCCCGTCGAGCAGGGCGACCTCTCGCTGGCGCTGGCGGGAGCCGAGCTGGTCGATCTCATCGAGGCCGGGGCGGCCACGCTCGACGGCGACCTCATCGTGCCCGCCGCGGCGGGCGGGGCGGATGACCGGCTCCTCGACGAGGCGGAGGCGGCGCTGCGGCGCCAGACGCCGTACGAGTCGGTCGAGGACTGGCTGTGGCGGCGGGGGCGCGGCCTGGGCGCGGCGTATCTCGAGGCCCTGGAGGCCGACGGCACGGTCACCCAGCAGCGGCGGCGCTGGCTGCCGCTGCCCACCGGGCGGACGGAACCGGCCGACTCGCCCGAGCGGGTCCGCGCGCACGAGCGGTGGACGTCCGGTGAGCCCGTGCTGGCCGCTCTCGCGGCCGCCGTGGGGATCCCGGACGGCGCGGCGAAGGACCTCACGGGTGCGGCTCCCGAGGCGACCGTGACGGTGGTGGCCGCAGTGCACGACGCCGTGACCGAACTCGCCGCGGTCCGGCAGCGCCGGGAGATCGAGGACGCGGCCTTCGACAACGTGTGGCGCGGCCTGTGACGGTCGCCGCCCGCGGCTGACCCGCCTGCTCCCGCCATCTGCCGGGTTCCGGCCCAGCTCCGGGCGACCGCCTCTCCGCGCGGCCGCCGGAGGGCGGCCGGCCCGCTCTCACTTGAGGCCGCTGAGCATGACGCCCCTGATGTAGTACTTCTGCAGCAGCAGGAAGAGGACCAGCACCGGCAGGACGCTGAGCACCAGGCCGGCCATGACGATGGGCAGCGTGCGGGTCGGATCGACGTAGTCCTGGAGGAACTGGATGCCGACGGGCAGGGTCATGACGGCCGGGTTGGCGGTCGAGACGAGCAGCGCCCAGATGTACTCGTTCCAGGCGTCGACGAAGGTGAGCAGGCCGAGGGTGACCAGGACCGGCTTGGTCTGCGGGACGACGATCCGCCACCACACGGCGAACTCGCCGCAGCCGTCGATGCGCGCCGCCTCCAGGACCTCGTCCGGGATCGACACCATGAACTGGCGGGTCAGGAAGATCCCGAAGCTGCTGACGAGGAACGGCATGGCGAGGGCCACGATGCTGACGGTCAGTCCCGCGCCGCCGCGCCCGAGCAGGTCGTTGCCGCCCGCCAGCGGCCAGTGCACCAGGATCAGGAAGTGCGGGACGAAGAAGAGGAACGGCGGGAACATCATCGTCGACAGCACCAGCCGGAAGACCAGGTCCCGGCCGGGGAACCGGAGTTTGGCGAGCGCGTAGCCCGCCAGCGACGACGTGAGCAGCACCGAACCGGTGATCGTGCCCGTGGCGACCACGCTGTTGCGGAAGAGCACCGGCAGATCGAGCTGGTCGATCGCCGCCCGGTAGTTGGACAGGTCGAACGCCCTGGGCAGGAACCGGTACGGCAGCGTGCCCGCCTCGTCCGGTCCCTTGAACGACGTCATCAGCATGTCGGCGAACGGCACCACCGTGAGCACCGCGCCGGTGACCACCAGCAGATACGACAGCCACGGGAAACGGCGGCGGATCACGCGTCCTCCCCCTTGCGCCTGAAGAGCCACAGCTGCACCAGCGTGACCGCGAGGACCACCGTGAACAGCACGAAGGCGGCGGCGCTCGCGGTGCCCCAGTCGCCGTAGGAGAAGGCCTGCCAGTACATCTCCAGCGCGGCCACGTCGGTCGCGTCCCCCGGTCCGCCCCTGGTCATCACGATGATCAGCGCGAAGGACTGCAGACCGGTGAGGAACTGGGTGACGCACACGAACAGCAGGGACGGCCGCAGCAGCGGCAGCGTGATCCGCCAGAACACGGTCGCCGGCCCCGCGCCGTCGAGCGCGGCGGCCTCGTAGTAGGTCTCGGGGATGGACTTCAGCCCGGCGGTCAGGACGAGGATCGCCGAGCCGACGGAGGCCCAGGCCTGCACGACCACGACCGCGGGCAGCGCGGTGTCCGGATCCTGGAGGAAGGCCACCGAACCGAGTCCGGCGGCGTTGAGGACGCCGTTGACGAGGCCGCCCGGCTGGTACATGTACTTCCAGACGTTGCCGACGGCGACGACGGTGGTGACGATCGGCAGGAAGTACAGGGTGCGCCACAGCCCCTGGAAGCGCAGCTTGTCGATGCAGGTGGCGACGAGCACCGACCCGGCGAGCGAGAGGGCCACCGTGCCCACGGCGAAGAGCAGCGTGTTGGTGAGGACCGGCGTCAGGAACCTGGCGCCGTCGGCGAACAGGCCGGCGAAGTTGTCCAGGCCCACCGGGTCGATGTCGCCGAGGTCGAACCCGGCCCAGCGGGACGTCGACAGCAGCAGCGCGAAGCCGAGCGGCAGGGCGAGGAAGACGGCGTAGAACAGCAGGGCCGGCGCGAGGAAGAGGTACGCGGCGACGACCTGGCGGCGCCGGTGCCGGACGCGGGCGCGGCCGCCGGGAGCGGCGGAGCTCTCGCGCGCCGCCCGTTCGGTGGGCTCCGGGGCCAGGGTGGCGTTCACCATGACCGTGACACCTCCTGGTCGACTTGGCGGCGGATGGAGCGCAGGGCGTCGTCGACCGTCTGCTGTCCGCTCCACAGGGCCTCGATGTTGGTGCGCAGCAGCGACTTGGCCTGCTGTGCGCCCGGCACGTTCGGTTCCGGCACGGCGTACGCCAGCGCGTCCAGGAAGGGGTGCAGATTGGGGTCGCCGCTCGTGCCGAGGAGCGCGCGCATGTCGTCGGCACGGCCCGTGAGGGAGCCGACCGACGCCTGCAGAGCGCTCATCCGGGTGGCGCCGCGCACCTTCTCGGTGTTGAGCCAGCGCAGGAACTCCCAGGCCTGCCGGGGGTGCCGGCTGGCGGTGTTGACGCCGAGCATGAAGCCGGTGGAGAGCGTGGCGCGCCTGCCGTCCGCCTCGGGAAGGGGCACGGGAGCCACGCCGACCTCCCGGTAGGCCGCGCCCATCAGCGCCTTCAGGTTCGTCGTCCACCAGCCGGCGCTGATCACCATGGCCACCTGCCCGGAGGCGAACGCCTGGTAGACGTTGACGCCCGGGGCGCTCGCGCCCTTGTCGACGAGGCGGCGCTCCAGCTCCAGCACGGCGCGGCCGGCCGGCGAGTCGATGGCGGTGCGCCTGCCGTCCGCCGAGACGAACCGCCCCCCGGCGGCGTTGAGCAGGGCGAGGGTCTGGCCGACGGTCGTGGAGTCGTCGAAGGCCGACAGGCCGAACCCCTGGACCAGGGTGTTGCCGTACCGGTCCCGCCGGGCGGTGCGGTACGCAATCTCCTCCAGCTCGGGCCAGGTGCGCGGCGGGCCGTCGACCCCGGCCTCGCGCAGCAGCCGCCGGTTGTAGTAGAGGGCGTACGTCTGCGTCTCGGTGGGGTAGCCGTAGACCCTGCCCGCCACCGACGCGGCGCCGACGGCGGCCGCCCCGTACCCGCGGCCGATCTCCTCGGCGAGCTCGGGCGGCGCGGGCCGCAGCACTCCGGCGCGGACCAGCTGGCCGTTCCACAGGCAGTACGGGTGCAGGATGTCCGTGCCCTGGCCCGCGGCCTGGCGGACCATGAGGGTGGTCAGCAGGTCGGTGAACTCGACGGCCTTCGTCCGCACCTTGACCCGGTCGTGCAGGGCGTTCCACTCGTCCACCGGCCCCTGCAGGGCCTTCTTGAGTTCGCCGCTCGCGTAGTGGGAGAGCAGGGTGAGCACGATCGGGTCGCCGGGCCGTCCGGTGCCGCGGTGCGGGGCGGCGCAGCCGGCGGTGAGCAGCGCCGAGGAGAGCCCGACGGCGAAGCGACGCCGGCTCAGGGACGGTGTCACCGGGCGGTCTCCCGGCGCAGCACCCGGAACACCCGGGTCGTGGTGAAGCCGCTCTTGCGGTACAGGTGACCCGCCGGGGACTGCGCCCCGGTCCACAGGAACCACGCGGCGTGCGCGCGCAGTGCCCGCATCCGCTCCAGGACGAGGTGCAGCAGGATCTCGCCGAGTCCGGTGCCGCGCGCCTCCTCCAGCACGCCGATCGGGCCGAACCGTTCGTCCACCGAGTCGAACGCGCCGTGCATCGCCCAGCCGACCATGCGGTCACCGGGGTCGCGGGCCACGACGATCCGGTCGAGCGGGGTGCCCGCGGTCAGGGCCGCGCGGATCGTGCATGCCCAGTCCGGCCCGAAGTGGCCCTGGGCGAGGGCGAGGAGGTCCACCAGGTCGTCGTCGGTCGGGGTGCCGAACCGGTAGCCCCGTGCGGTCAGCCGGTCCACCCGGAGCGCGATGTCGTCCGGGAGCCGGTAGCCGACCAGGACGCGGTCCATCGCCACCGCCTCGTAGAGGGTCCGGAAGCCGAGGGAGTCGAGAAGGCCCGCCGCCTCCGGGTAGGCCTCGGCGTCCAGGCCGGGGAAGACGTAGTTCGGGGTGTACGAGGAGAAGTCCACCCGGGTGCGGCCGTGGCCGTGCAGCCAGTCGAGGGCCTCGGTCAGCAGCCGGCGGCCGAGGCCGCGTCCGCGGGCGTCCGGGTGGACGAAGAAGAACGGGATCCAGCCCTGCTCGGGCTCCAGGTCGGTGCCGGCCATCGGGGTGAGCCTGCGCACCGCGTAGGCGGCGCCGACGACCCGGTCACCCTCGACGGCGACCCGGAGCCCCTCCGGGTCGAAGTTGGGGTCGAGCAGCACCAGGGAGCGGAAGCGGTCGGGGGTGACGGGGTCGGCCGGCGCGCTCTGCCGCCACGCCGCCACGACCCGCGGTCCGTCGCCGGCGCGAAAGCCGCGGACAGCGGCCTGCGCCGTCGTCGTGAGAGTCGTGAGATCGGTCATCGACGGGGGTCCTTCCGAGCGATACGGCGGGTGTCGTTGGGCGACGGCGGGTACAGGGAGGGGCGACGGCGGGTGAGCGCGGTGCGCGGTGCGGCTCAGGGGTAGAGCAGGGCGTCGTCACCGGCCCAGCGGCCGGGCGGGGACGGCGGGCCGCACAGGGGCAGCGGGTCCTCGCCCGCGTCGACGGCGCGCCGCAGCCGGTCGGATCCCCACAGCAGGTCGACGAAGTACCGGTGGCCGGTGCCCTCGGCGCCGCCGTCCACCGTGTGCCAGGCGAAGTCGTCCGGGTGGAGCCGCCGCAGTGTGGCGAGCATCGCGACGGCGGTGCGCACGGGTGCGAACGCCGCGCGGTCGGTGACGTGGAGCTGGACCCCGCGCAGCTGCCGTCCGGCGTGCTTGTGGAAGGCCGGTACGAACCGAAGGTCGCGGAAGTGCACGCCGGGCAGGGAGAGTTCGGCGAGGGCGGGGGCGAACCGGGCGTCGAGGTAAGGGGCGCCGACGATCTCGAACGGCTGGGTGGTGCCCCGGCCCTCCGAGAGGTTGGTGCCCTCGAAGAGGCAGGTTCCGGGGTACACGGTGGCGGTGGCGGCGGTCGGGATGTTGGGCGAGGGCGCGATCCAGGGCAGACCGGTGGCGGCGGCGTCCATGGCGCGCCGCCAGCCGAGGATCTCGATCACCGTCAGGTCGGCCGCGCGGCCGGCCGCGCGGGGCACGGCCGAGGCGTTGAGGTACCGGGCGAGCTCGCCGCTGGTGAGGCCGTGCCGCAGGGGGACCGGGGCGCGTCCGACGAAGCTGGCCCAGGCCGGTTCGAGCAGCGGGCCCTCGCTGACGAGCCCGCCCAGCGGGTTGGGCCGGTCGGCGACCACGAACCGGATGCCGGTGCGGGCGGCCGAGACCATCAGGTCGAACATGGTCCACACGTAGGTGTAGCAGCGGGCGCCGATGTCCTGGAGGTCGTGGACCAGGGCGTCGACGCCGCTGTCGATCAGGAGCTTGTCCAGTCCGTCGCCGTCGCGGCGGTAGGTGTCGTGAACCGGCAGGCCGGTGCCGGGGTCGGTCCGGGCGTCCTCGCTCTCGCCGGCCTGGCCGGTGCCGTGCAGCCCGTGTTCGGGGCCGAAGAGGGCGACCAGGGGCGCGCCGGCTGCAAGCAGCGCGGGTGCGGCCGGACGCAGGCCGGGCAGCACGCCGGTGTGGTTGGTCACCAGCCCGAAGCGGCCGGGCCCGGCGAGTCCGGGTGCCGCGTGCAGCCGTGCGATCCCGGGCGTCACCGCGACGCGGTCGTCCGTGCTCATCCCCTGCCCCGTCCCGCCGGTGACACCTCTCACAAACGATGGCCCGGAATGTACCCTTTTCTCCGCTGACTCCGGCGATGAATCGCCGACGGCCCGGACTGCCGCCGCCGACGGCGGTCCGGGGCCGCCGGCGAAACAGCGGCGGGAGCGGTCGTCCGGGGTACCCGTGCCCCGAGGGTGTGACGCCGTCGCTCCCGTCGACGCCCCTGCCGGTCAGGGGCGTCGGACGAGGCATGGGTCTCAGCGACATCCCTTCCTTCGCCCGGCTGTCCGGCGCCTGCCTGGCGGACGCCCCCGCCTGCGTGAGCACGATTCCGGCCGGGCACCGGCGGCCCCACCACCGTCCTCCGTCCGGCGGACCGCGACGGTCGGGCTGTCGGCGCTCACCGTCGCGGTCGCAGGTGAGGCTCGTATGCGCCTCCTGACCGCCGGCCGGTCCGGCCGCCACGACACGCCGACGGATGTCGCCCGGACGTGGGACGTTTCCGTGTCGCACGGGCGTATCGGCGTGGTGACGGTGTGTGATGGCGCCGGGCTTCGGTCCTTTCCGCGGCCCCTTGTCACCGTTGTCACTGTTCACGAAGGAACTCATGATGCGCCTGCTCCGTCCGCTCGCCGTCGCTCTCGGCGGGCTCGCCCTCACCGTCATCACCATGGGACCGGCGGCCGCCGCCGACGGGACGTTCGTCTGGGTGGGACCGAAGGGCAAGGCGTACGCCATCCAGAACCCGCCGGACCGCAAGTGCCTCGACATGGCGCAGGAGGCACGCGGGCCGCAGAACGCCACGAAGAAGGCGCTCGTCGTCTACAGCAGGCCGAAGTGCAAGGGCACCACGCACCGGGTGGCCCCCGGCCACTCGGCGTCCCGCAACGTCCACTTCGCCAGCGTGGTCTTCAACCCCCGCTGAGAAGGCGCCTCGCGGCGCGGCCCTGGCGCGGCCCGAGCGCCAGGGCCGCGCCGCGCACGGGCGCCGTCGGCGATCGGCGGACGCGTGGCGCGGACCGGCGCGCGTCAGCGGACGCCGTCGTCCGATCGGGGGAGGTCCGATGCGCCGGCCGCCGGTACCGGCGGCCGTTCGTGGCGTCACAGCGGGGCGCGCGCGACCACCATGACGTAGGCCCCGAACAGCAGCGAGACCGCGGCGAGGGCGCCGACGACGAGGACGGTCTGGGCGGGGTGTGTCCGCCGGCCGCCGGCCAGGGCGCGGGCCAGCGGGATCAGGAGGGGGAAGGCGGGGAGGAGGAAGCGGGGCTTGGAGGAGAAGGAGCCCGAGCCGCCCACGACCACCAGGACCAGGACACCCGCGAAGACCACCAGGGCCAGTGGGGCCCGGTCCAGGCACAGCAGGCAGAAGAGCAGGACCCCGGCGGCCACGAGCACCAGGTCCGCCGCGTAGACGAAGGCGCCGCCGTGCAGGAGCAGGCTTCTGAGGAACCTCAGCGAGCCCGCCCCGAAGTCGAAGCGGGAGTTCCAGGCGTGCTGCACCTGGAAGTAGCCGTGCAGCAGGTCGCCGGTGCGCTGCCCGACCCACAGGACGTAGCCGAGCCAGCCGAGCGGGGCGAGCAGGCAGCCTGCCCACAGGGCGAGCGGGACCCGGCCACGCCGTCGTACCGCGTCGTGCGCGCCCGCGGCCAGGACGGCGGCCGCGACCGCGAAGCCGGTGGGGCGGGACAGCCCGGCGAGCGAGGCCAGCGAGCCTGCCCACAGCCAGCGGCCCTTGAGGACGCAGTACAGGGACCAGGCCGCGAGGGCGGAGAAGAGGGACTCCGTGTAGGCGATGGTGAGTTCGACCGACTGGGGCAGTACGGCCCACAGGGCGACGAGCGCGGCGGCGACGGCTGGGCCGTACAGGTGGTGGCCGATGCGGTGGATGCCCCAGGCGGCGACGACGGCGGCGGTCCCGGAGACGACCAGTGCGGCCCTGCCGGGGGTGAGGGGCAGGACGGTGGTCAGGGCGCGGATGAGCCCGGGGTACAGCGGGAAGAACGCCCAGTCGGCCTGGACCGCTCCCCTGCGGGTGATGTCGATGAGGTCGCCGTAGCCGTGGCCGGCGATGTGCAGGTACCAGCGCGCGTCCCAGGCATGGGCCAGGTTCTTGACCAGGGGACGCCCCAGGGCGTGGTTCGCCGCCGCGACGGCGGCGACTCCGGCGAGCCGGACGGCCGCGAACAGGACGAGGGCGGGCACCAGGCCGGACGAGGAGCGGCGGACGGGTCCCGGGCGGGCGGGACCGGACTGCGCGGCGGACTCGGGCCGCGGGACGGAGGAGGTGCTCACACTCCGACCTTCGGCAGCGTCCCGCGACGGCGCAACGCGACACGGAACCTTCTCACGGTCTTCGGCACGGGTTCAGACCCCGGCGATCCGCATCACACCCGGACCCCCTTGATCGATCATTCACCGGCCGGTTTACCATATGAGCGCCACCCAGCTCGATCGAGAGATTCAGGTCTGTGACTGTCAACGACGACTCGTTCACCAACTGGAAGAACCGCGAGGAGATCGCGGAGTCGATGATCCCGCTCATCGGGAAGCTGCACCGGGAGCGGGACGTGACGGTCCTCCTCCACAGCCGCTCCCTGGTGAACAAGTCGGTGGTCAGCATCCTCAAGACCCACCGCTTCGCCCGCCAGATCGACGGGGCCGAGCTCTCGGTCACCGAGACGATGCCGTTCCTGCGGGCGCTCACCGCGCTCGACCTCGGCCCGTCCCAGATCGACATCGGCATGCTCGCGGCCACCCACAAGAGTGACGACCGCGGTCTGTCCGTCGAGGAGTTCACCGCGGAGGCGGTCGCCGGGGCCACCGGCGCCAACAAGATCGACCGCCGGGAGCCGCGGGACGTCGTCCTGTACGGCTTCGGCCGGATCGGCCGGCTGGTCGCCCGGCTGCTCGTCGAGAAGGCCGGCTCGGGCAACGGGCTCCGGCTGCGGGCCATCGTGGTGCGGGGCACGGGTGGCGAGGACATCGTCAAGCGCGCCTCGCTGCTGCGCCGCGACTCCATCCACGGCCAGTTCCAGGGCACCATCACGGTGGACGAGGAGACCAGCACGATCCTCGCCAACGGCAACGAGATCAAGGTGATCTACGCCGACGACCCGAGCGCCGTGGACTACACGGAGTACGGCATCCGGGACGCGATCCTCATCGACAACACGGGCAAGTGGCGGGACCGCGAGGGCCTGTCGAAGCACCTGCGGCCGGGCATCGAGAAGGTCGTGCTGACCGCGCCGGGCAAGGGCGACGTCCCGAACATCGTGCACGGCGTCAACCACGACACGATCAAGCCGGACGAGCAGATCCTGTCCTGCGCCTCCTGCACCACGAACGCGATCGTGCCGCCGCTGAAGGCGATGGCCGACGAGTACGGGGTGCTGCGCGGGCACGTGGAGACCGTGCACTCGTTCACCAACGACCAGAACCTGCTCGACAACTACCACAGGTCCGAGCGCCGCGGCCGGTCCGCGCCGCTCAACATGGTCATCACCGAGACGGGCGCCGCCTCCGCCGTGGCGAAGGCGCTGCCGGACCTCAAGGCCCGGATCACCGGCAGCTCCATCCGGGTCCCGGTGCCGGACGTGTCGATCGCGATCCTCAACCTCCAGCTGGCCCGCGAGGCCTCCCGCGAGGAGGTCCTCGACCACCTCCGCGAGGTGTCGCTGACCTCCCCGCTGAAGCGACAGATCGACTTCATCACCGCGCCGGACGCGGTCTCCAGCGACTTCATCGGCTCGCGCCACGCGTCGATCGTCGACGCCGGCGCGCTGAAGGTGGAGGGCGACAACGCGATCCTCTACCTCTGGTACGACAACGAGTTCGGCTACTCCTGCCAGGTGGTCCGGGTCGTCCAGCACGTCTCCGGCGTCGAGTACCCGACGTTCCCGGCCACGGCGGTCTGACACCGCCGGCGCCCCGGGCAGCCCGGCCCCCTGCACCGCGGGGAGCCGGGCTGTCCGCGCTCTTGACGCGATCACGGCACGATGGCAGCTTTTTATCGATACAAAAGGCGCCGCCGCGTACCACCTTGCGAACAGCGTTCGTGATATCGAACGTCCCTCACCTCCGGCTTCCTGGACAGGAGTTCCCGCGTGCCCACCGCCACCGCGATCATCAACCTCGACATCGAGGGCCCGACGATCAGCCGTCACCTCTACGGCCACTTCGCCGAGCACCTGGGCCGCTGCGTCTACGGCGGCTTCTGGGTCGGCGAGGACTCCCCGCTCCCCCACGTGGGCGGCATCCGGCTCGACGTCGTCGAGGCGCTGCGGGCGCTCGACATCCCCAACCTGCGCTGGCCGGGCGGCTGTTTCGCCGACGAGTACCACTGGCGGGACGGCATCGGCCCGCGCGAGCAGCGTCCCCGGATGGTCAACACGCACTGGGGCAATGTCGAGGAGAACAACCACTTCGGCACCCACGAGTTCATGGCCCTGTGCGAACTCCTCGGCGCGGAGCCCTACATCAGCGGCAACGTGGGCTCGGGCACCGTCCGCGAGATGAGCGAGTGGGTGGAGTACCTCACCCGGGACGGCGACAGCCCCATGGTGCGGCTGCGCAAGGAGAACGGCCGCGAGCAGCCCTGGCGGGTGAAGTACTGGGGCATCGGCAACGAGACGTGGGGATGCGGCGGCAACATGCGCGCCGAGTACTCCGCCGACCTGGCCCGCCAGTACGCCACCTACTGCCGCGACCACGGGGACAACAAGCTCTACCGGATCGCCTCGGGCGCCTCCGACGCCGACTACAAGTGGACCGAGACCCTGATGCAGCAGATCAGCTGCTTCGGCTGCGAGGCCACCCCGAAGACCTTCTTCCAGGGCGTCTCCGTCCACTACTACACCCTCTCCGGCCCCTGGGAGGCGAAGGGCAGCGCCACGGAGTTCGACGCCGAGGACCACTACCGCACGATGCTGTCGGCCCGCCGCATCGACCGCATCCTCACCGGTCACTCCACGGTGATGGACGTCTACGACCCGGGGCGCACGGTCGGCCTGGTCCTGGACGAGTGGGGCACCTGGTGGGACGTGGAGCCCGGTACCAACCCCGGCTTCCTCTTCCAGCAGAACACCCTGCGCGACGCGCTGGTGGCGAGCACCCACTTCGACATCTTCCACAGGCACGCGGCCCGCCTGCACATGGCCAACATCGCCCAGACCGTCAACGTCCTGCAGGCCATGCTCCTCACCGACGGCGACGCCCTGGTCCTGACCCCGACCTACCACGTCTTCGAGATGAACAAGGGCCACCAGGACGCCACCTCGCTCCCCGTGCACCTGCGCGGCGAGGGCACCCGGCGCCGGGTCGGCGACACGGAGCTGGAGACGGTGTCCGCATCGGCCAGCGTCAAGGACGGCACCGTCCTGATCTCACTGAGCAACCTGGACGCCGAGGAACCCACCGAGATCACCCTCGACCTGCGCGGCGGCGCCCTCGGCGAGCCGGCCGCCCGGATCCTGACCGCCGACAAGCTCCAGGCCCACAACACCCCCGAGGCGTCGGCCGCCGTCTCCCCCCGGGCCTTCGACGGCGTGTCCGTGACCACGGGCGGCCTGCGGCTCACCCTGCCGCCCCACTCGTTCGTCACCGTCCAGGCTCCGCTGACCCAGTGCTGATCCGCAGGAGTGCGCACATGACCCGACCCGCGCGTCCGCTGCCCGCCCGGCGTCTGCGGCCGCCCATGGGCTGGAACAGCTGGGACTGCTACGGCACCACCGTCACCGAGGAAGAGGTCCTCGCCAACGCGGAGTTCATGCGCGAGCACCTGCTCCCGCACGGCTGGGACACCGTCGTCGTCGACATCCAGTGGTACGAACCCACCGCCCGCGCCCACGGCTACAACCCCGACGCACCGCTCGTGCTCGACGCGCACGGCCGCCAGCTCCCCGCACCCAACAGGTTCCCCTCCGCCGCCGGCGGGGCGGGGTTCGGGCCGTTGGCCGCCCGGGTGCACGCCATGGGCCTGCGGTTCGGGCTGCACATCATGCGGGGCATCCCGCGGCGCGCGGTCGAGGCCCGGCTGCCCGTCCTCGGAACGGAGTTCACCGCCGCGGAGGTGGCCGACACCGACTCCGTGTGCCCGTGGAACTCCGACAACTACGGCCTGGACCACGACCATCCCGGCGCCCAGGCCTACTACGACGCCCAGGTCGCCCAGTTCGCCGCCTGGGGAGTGGACTTCGTCAAGGCCGACGACATGCTCTTCCCGTACCACGAGCGGGAGATCGCCGCCTACGCGCGGGCCGTCGAACGCAGTGGGCGGCCCATCGAGCTGAGCCTCTCCCCCGGCACCGACATGTCCCTCGCCCGCCTGGACCACCTGCGGGAGAACGCCACCATGTGGCGGGTCTGCGACGACCTGTGGGACCGCTGGGAGGACGTCGAGGCGCAGTTCGCGCGGATGGCCCGCTGGGCCCCCTGGCAGGGCGAGCGGGGCTGGGCGGACGCCGACATGCTGCCGCTCGGCCACATCGGGATCCGCGCCGAGCGCGGGGCGGACCGCCAGTCCGCCCTCACCGCTCCCGAGCAGGTCAGCCTCCTCACCCTCTGGCTGATCTCCCGCTCCCCGCTCATGATGGGCGGCGACCTGCCCACCTCGCCGCCGGAGACCATCGCGCTGCTCACCAACGACGAGGCGCTCGACGTGCTCTGGCACAGCACCGGGAACCGGGAGGTGCTGCGGGAGCGGGACCTGGTGCTGTGGACCGCGCGGGACACCGACGGGCCCACCCGGTACGCGGCGGTGTTCTCGCTGGCCGGCGAGGAACGGCGCTTCGAGGTCCCGCTGGGGTCGATCGGAGCCACCTCCCGCGACCGGGTCCGCGAGCTGTGGACCCGCGCCGACACCGCTCACGACGGCGAGCGGCTGTCCGTCGTGCTGCCCGCCCACGGTGCCGCGCTCTATCGTCTTGCCGAGGACAGCCGGCGGGAGTGACTGTGGCGACGATCCAGGACGTGGCGAAGGCCGCCGGGGTGTCGGCGATGACCGTCTCCAACGTGATCAACGGGCACCCCCACGTCCGCCCGGTCACCCGGGAGCGTGTCCTGGCGGCGATGGACCGGCTCGGCTACCGGGTCAACGTGGCCGCCCGCAATCTGCGCAAGGGCCGCACCGGCACCATCGGGCTGGCCGTCCCCGAGATCAACCGCCCCTACTACGGCCGGCTGGCCGCCTCGATCATCGCGGCGGCCGCCCGGCACGGTCTCCGGGTGAGCATCGAGCAGACCGGCGCCCGCCGCGAGAACGAGCTGGCGGCCCTCGCGCTGTCCCGCAACCGGCTCTACGACGGGCTCATCCTCAGCACGGTCGGCATGGGCCCGGCCGATGTCGGCGCGCTCGACGTCGACCATCCGGTGGTCATCCTCGGCGAGCGCATCTTCGGCGGGCCGGTCGACCATGTCGCCATGCCGAACGAGGCCGCCTCAGAGGCCGCGACCCGCCATCTCGTCGAGCGGGGCTGCCGGCGCATCGCCATCGTGTGCGGGCGGCTGGACGGTGACGTCGACGTGTCGAGCCTGCGCCATGCCGGGTACCGGCGGGCACTCACGGCGGCGGGGCTGCCGGCGGGCCCGGAACTGGTGGTGACCGCCGCGGCCCTCACCATGCCGGAGGCCGCCCGCGGCATCCGGGAGCGGCTCGCGGACGGCCCCGGGTTCGACGGGGTGTTCTGTGTGACGGACACGGTGGCGATGGGCGTGCTGCGCGCCCTCGCCGACGCCGGGGTCCGGGTCCCGGACCAGGTCAAGGTGATCGGCTTCGACAACGTCGACGAGAGCGCGTACCTCGTGCCCTCCCTGTCCACTGTCGACCCGGACCACGACCTGATGGCCGACCGTGCGGTCGCGCTGCTGGCGGCCCGCATCGACCGGGGCGGCCCGGGTCCGGAGCGGGAGGAGTTCGCCGGTCCGTTCCGGCTGGTGGTGCGGGAGTCCTCGGGCGGCTGACTGATCCGCGGCGCCGGCACGCCGTCAGACCAGGTGGGCGAAGACCACCAAATTCTCGGTGTAGTCCCTGGCCTCGTGGTCGTAGTCGCCGGCGCAGGTGATCAGGCGTACCTCGGGGCGGCGGGTGTCCGCGTAGACGCGGTCGCTGGGGAAGTCGTCCTTGGCGAAGGTGTCGGCCTCGTCGACCACGAAGTTCGCGTCCGTGCCGTCGGCCCGGCTCACCGTGAAGCGGTCGCCGCGCTCCAGTTCGTCCAGGCGGACGAAGACCGCGGGCCCCGTCGTGGTGTCGACGTGGCCCGCGATGATCGCGGTCCCCGCCTCGCCGGGCGCCGCGCCCCTGGAGTACCAGCCGACGAGGTTGGTGTTGCCGGCCGGCGGGGGGTCGAGCCGGCCGCTGGAGTTCATGGTGAGGACGGTGAAGGGGGCGTCGACGGCGATCTTGGGGATGAGCAGGCGGGTGGGCGCGGACCGGGACAGTGCCTCGCCGGAACGGCGCGGGTCGGCCGAGGGCGCTGCGTCCGTGCCCTCCGGCCTGCCGGTGCCGGTGGACGCGGAGCCGGCCGGGTGTCCGCCGAGCAGCGCCACGGCCAGGAGCACGACGGCGACGCCCCACACGGGCAGCAGTCCGCCGCGCGGAGGGCCGGCGGGGCCGCTCCGGTCGTCCTGGCCGTCGTGATCGTCGGGGTTCGGGGTGGGGCCAGCTGCCATCGGAGGTCACCTTTCTGGGGCACGGCAGCGGGAGGGCGGGACACAGGGGTCGCGGCGCCGTCGGCGTGTGGAGCGCCGACGGCACCGCGGCCTCCGCAGGCGTGGGCCCATCAGGACACGGGCCCGGTGACTCTCCTGCGCCGCAGCGCGTAGGCACCGGCGGCCGCCACGCCGAGGACGGCCAGCCCGCCGGTGGTGACGCCGGGGGTGGCGAGGCCGCCGCCCCCGGTGTGCATACCGCCGTGCGGCCGGTCGCTGTCCTCGTCGGAGCCCCACGACGAGCCGCCCTCGTCCTTCCCCTTGCCCCCCTGGTCCTGCTTGCCCCCTTGGTCTTGCTTGCCTCCCTGGCCGCCCTTGCCTCCCTGGTCGTCCTGGCCCTGGTAGCTCTGAGGGTCGAACCTGCTGTCGCTGCTGCTGTAGGAGGAGTCGTCACGGCCTCCGTCGTCCCGTTCCGCCGCCGCGGCCTGGGCCGCGGGAGCGGAGAACGCGAGGGCCGCGGTGGCGGCCGTCGTCGCGAGGATCATGCGGGCAGAACGCATCTCGATGTCCTTCCGCCGCGGCCGGGCGCCGATACTCCATCAGCTGTAACGACCCGGCCCCGACATGAACCACCGTCAGCCACCCGTGCGGCGCGCACCATCCAGGCCGCCCATCCGTGGTGACGACACGCCCAACACCGCCCGGCTGGGTCAACGCCCCGGGCCCGCACGCCGCCATTCGGGCGGTCGTGGGCCCGTCGTCGGCGTGTCGCCGCATGACGGGTGCCCCGCGGTGTCAGTAGCCGACGTGGAAGGTGGCGTCGGCCTGGTCGGTGCTCGTGGCGATGGGGTCGATGCGCAGCACGTAGTCGGAGTGGCGGATGTAGCGGGTCGGGTAGTTGTACGAGCGGAACGAGGACCAGGAGGGGTCGGCGAGACCGGCCGTCCGGTAGAACGTGGCGTCCTGGGCGAACGAGGTGGTGCCGTCGTTCTCGTCGAGCCGCAGCTGGTAGTCGTAGTGGCGCAGATAACGGGTCGGGTAGTTCACCGACCGGAAGGACACGCCGCCGCTGTCGGCGAGACCGGGCACCAGCGTCCACATGCCGTCGGTGTACGGGTCGAAGGCGTACGGGTCGATCCGGCCGACGAAGTTGCTGTGCCGGACGTATCTGGCCGGGTAGTTGTAGGACTTCAGCCGGTTCCAGGCGGGGGTGCCCCAGGCGGCGACGAGGTTGGCGTACTCGGTCGCGGTGATGGGCTGGATGCCGCAGTGCTTGGAGTTGAGCGGCTGGGTGTAGGTCTTCTGGTCCAGGGCGGTCCAGGTGCCGGCGGACAGATCAGTGGTCTGCCAGGCGTAGAAGACGCCGTTGGGGTCCCAGGTGTCGCCCCAGAGGTACCAGGTGGAGCTGGAGGTGAGGGACTTGACCAGCTCCGGGGCCTCGGTGCCGTTGTGCGAGACGGCTGTGGAGAACTCGGTGAAACTGCCGGGGTCCAGCGAACCGGAGCGGGCGCCGACGAGGGTGGAGTTCTTCTTGAAGTACAGGTAGTTGACGCCGTTGACACCGACCGCGAGGTCGCCGTCGATGACGTCGTAACCGGGGTCGAAGAAGACCTGGGGGGCGCCGGCGGTGACGAAGTCGCCGGTGTAGTTGATCATGATGACGTTGTGGCCGCTGCTGTTGACCGCGGAGTAGATGACGCCGTACGTGCCGCGTCCCGCGTCCCAGAAGGCCTCGGGCGCCCAGGCGTGGGTGTCCATGTCGTGCAGCTTCATGCGCCGGTAGCCGGTGAAGGTGCGCAGGTCGGTGGAGTCCCACACGTGGATGTACTGGCTGACGTAGCTCCAGTCGGTGCCGTAGAGGTCGGTGGCGAGGACCACGAAGGTGCCGTCCTGCTTGCGCAGGATGAACGGGTCGCGCAGGCCGAGGGAGCCCGCGGTGGGGGTGGCGACGGGGTCGTTCTGGTTGAGCGGGGTCCACTGGAGGCCGTCGGTGCTGACCGCAAGGTGCAGGCCGTAGTTGGCGGCGAGCATGTTCGGGGACTCCGTGAAGTAGCACATCACGTAGGCCGAGTCGGTGGCGGCCACGGCGGACCCGGCACCGAGTGCGAGGGCACCGGTGGCGGCGAGGGGGACGGTCGCGGCCGCACCGAGGAAGCGACGGCGGGACAGGGGGGTGCCGTTCATGTGCGCTCCAGACGAGGGGGGATGTCCGGGATTTCGGACGCGGTTCGGAAAACCGATCAGAAACTAGAGGGGCGCGTGGGGCGCGTCAATGCTTGCGCAACAAGGGAGTTACTGGGAATTAGCTGTGCGCACCGGAGCCGGAGGACCGCGGGCGTAGGCGTGTACGCGGCCGCGGGCGTAGGCGTGTACGCGGCCGCGGGCGCTTCGCGGTCGGCGCTCCCCCGGCCCCTGATCACGCTCGCCCGTACGCTGGTGGGCATGGTCGGCCACGGCGAGAGTCCGGGTGCGGTGGCCGCCCGGCTCACCGGGCGGCCGGTCTCCGGTGTGCGGACGCGGTCGGGCGGCCTGGCGGAGGTGACGCTCGCGGGCGGCCCGGCGGCCATGGTCAAGCACGGCGACGGCCCCGGGGCGGTGCGGGCCGAGGTCGCCGGGCTGCGCTGGCTGGCCGCCGCCCGTGCGGTGCCGGTGCCCGAGGTGCTCGGGCACGACGAGGAGTGGCTGGTGACCGGACTGGTGCCCACCGGGCGGCCGGACGCCGGCGCGGCGACGCGCTTCGGGCGGGCGTTGGCCGCCCTGCACGCGGCCGGCGCCCCGGCCTTCGGGGCCGCCCCGCCGGACGGGCCGCGCGACGCCCGGATCGGTCCCGCCCCGATGCGCAACGAGCCCGGCGACGACTGGCCGCACTGGTACGCCGAGCACCGGGTGCTGCCGTACCTGCGCGCAGCCGTCGACAGGGGGACTCTGCGACCGGGTGAGGCCGTCGTGGTCGAGCGGGTCTGCGAGCGGCTGCCGGCCCTCGCGGGGCCGCCCGAGCCGCCCGCCCGGCTGCACGGTGACCTGTGGAACGGCAACGTCCTGTGGGGCGCCGACGGCCGGGTCCATCTGATCGACCCGGCCGCGCACGGCGGGCACCGGGAGACCGACCTGGCGATGCTCCACCTGTTCGGCTGCCCGTATCTGGACCACGTCGTGCGGAGTTATCACGAGGTGGCACCACCGGCCGACGGGTGGGCGGAGCGGATCGGTCTGCACCAGTTGTTCCCGCTGCTGGTGCATGCGGTGCTGTTCGGACGGAGCTATGCCGAACAGGCTTTGGAGACATCACGGAATTACGCGGACATGTGACGCCGTCAGACGCGCGACGGGAATGTGAAATCGGCCACGTGCCGGAGTGATGTGCCGTTTCTCCCTTAACAAGCTCTTAATTCGGGCTGAGATTACGCAGAGTAAGGAAACCAACCACGCGTTCGAATCGTATAAGTGCATGGAAGAACGAAACAGGGAGAGACCATGCAACCGTTCGCGCTCAACTACGCACGGCCCGCAGTGCAGTTGGACGTCACCACTCCGTACGCGTATGACTCCGGACTGCAGTTGAACGTTCTCCACGATGGCCGGATCGCAGCCACCGATCACGCAACGCTCAGAGCGCTGGGGACCACGACCTCCACCGCGGGCTCCAAGACGCACTTCGACGACTGATCGCGGACCCACACGATGACCGTGCTCATCCTGACCAGTGACGAGGACGTCACGGCGGACATGGTGGTCCTCCGGCTGCACCAGGCCGGCGTGCCCGTCGTCCGCCTCGATCCCGCCGATCTGACCAGGGGTGTGGCCCTGTCGGGCGAGTATGTGCAGGGCGCCAGCCGCGGGCATCTGTCCGTGAACGGACGCCTGGTGAGCATGGACGGCCTGCGCTCCATCTGGGTGCGCAGGCCCGGGGCGGCAGCCGCCCGGGCCGCGCAGCCGTCGGCCTGGCTGACCGAGGAGTCCGAACAGGCGCTGTACGGCATGCTGCGCGGGACCGAGGCGCGTTGGATGAACCATCCGGACGCGGCCCGCCAGGCCCGCCACAAGCCGTGGCAGCTGCGGCTGGCGCAGCGCAGCGGGCTGGCCGTGCCCGCGACGCTGATCACCACGTTCCCGCAGGCGGCCCGCGAGTTCGCGGAACGGTTCCCGGACCTCGTGGTCAAGCCGGTGTCGGGGGCGCATCCGCAGGAGCCGCCGCGGGCGGTGCCCACCAGCCGGGTGGCGCCGGACACCGACTTCGCGGCGGTGGCGTTCGGCCCCACGCTGCTGCAGCGCCGGGTCGCCAAGCGGGCCGACATCCGGCTGACGGCGGTCGGCGAGCGGCTGCTGGCCGCTCGCAAGCCGGTGAGCCCGGACGCCCACCCCGACGACGTGGACGTCCGGTTCGCGCCGTCCGGCTCCCCCTGGCAGGAGGCGGAGGTGCCGCCGCGCGTCGCCGAGGCCGTCCACCGGTACCTGAAGGACGCCCGACTCGCCTACGGCGCCTTCGACTTCGCGGAGGACGCGGACGGGATCTGGTGGTTCCTGGAGTGCAACCAGTCGGGGCAGTTCGGGTTCGTCGAGATGGACACCGGTCAGCCGATCGCCGAGGCCATCGCCGGATGGCTGGCGCACGGCACCGACCGGTGCCGGTCGTACGCCGGCGGAGGGCGGAGTGCGACGCCTTGACGGGCTGGGCGAGGATGTGGAGCCGGTACGGAGAAAGGACCGCGAGATGCGCATCGGACTGCTGGGCACCGGGCCCTGGGCGCGGGCGGCGTACGCCCCCGCGCTGGCGGGGCACGGTTCGCTGGACTTCGTCGGGGTGTGGGGCCGCCGCCCCGAGGCCGCGGCGGCACTGGCCGGGGAGTTCGGCGTCCGGGCCTACGACGACGTGGACGCGCTGTTCGACGCGGTGGACGCGGTGGCCGTGGCGCTGCCCCCGGTGGTCCAGGCGGACCTGGCGGTGCGGGCCGCGGCGGCCGGCCGGCATCTGCTGCTGGACAAGCCGCTGGCCCTCGATGCGGCCGAGGGACGGGCGGTGGTGGAGGCGGCCGAGCGGGCGCGGGTCGCCTCGGTGGTGTTCTTCACCACCCGGTTCCAGCGGGAACCGGAGGCGTGGATCGGCGAACAGGCCGCTGTCACGGGGTGGTTCACGGCACGTGCGCACTGGCTGGGTTCCCTGTTCGCCGGTGCGGGCCCGGCCGTCGACTCGCCGTGGCGGCGGGAGAAGGGCGCGCTGTGGGACGTGGGTCCGCACGCCCTGTCCGTGCTGCTGCCGGTCCTGGGCGACGTACGGCGGGTGGCGGCTGCCGTCCACGGCTCCGCGGACACCGTCCATCTCGTCCTCGACCACACCGGCGGGGCGTCGAGCACGGTGACGCTCAGCCTCACCGCTCCCCCGGCGGCGGCCGGGGCCGACGTGGAGCTGCGGGGCGAGGCGGGGGTGACGCTCCTGCCGAGGGGTACGGAAGGAGCGGTCCCGGCCCTGACCCGGGCCGCCGACGCCCTGCTCACGGCCGTGCGCACGGGCCGGCCGCACCCCTGCGACGCGGCCTTCGCCCTGCGGGTCACCGAGATCCTCGCGGAGGCGGAGACCCTGCTCGGCAAGGACGTCGGCTAGCCGAAGGTCACCCGGCGCCGACAGCGGCCGCCGCCCAGAAGTTCAGCCGCTCCCGGACGACCGGGTAGCCGGCCCGGGCGAAGTGCGCGGCCATGGGGAAGTTCCCCTGGTCGGTGGCGGCGGCGATGAACTCGGCGCCCTGTTCGGCGAGGAGGTGCGTGCACTCCACGAGGAGGTCGTAGGCGTAGCCGTGCCCGCGCTGCTCGGGAAGGACGCCGATGAACCCGACGCAGGGTCCTCCCGGGTTGCGCCCGGGGACGTGGATGCCGACCGGCTCGCCGTCGGGCGTGCGGCCGATCTGCCACCACTCCCGGGGCGAGGGCATCCAGTGGAAGAAGTCCAGCTCCTCCTGGGCCGCCTGGTCCACCCCGCCCTGCTCGATGGCGCGGCGGGCGTGGGCGTCCAGGGTGACGGAGTGGATGCGGCGCAGCGCGTCGAAGAACACCCCGTCGTCGGGTTCGGCGGTGAAGACGAGGCGGCCGGGCCGCTCGGGCAGGCCGCACTCGGGGGTCCAGCGGTAGTTGTAGCGCTCCACCAGCAGGTCGAAGCCCGCCTTGCGGGCGGCGGCGAAGCGGGTCTCGGCTGCGGCGCGCAGGGCGGGGTGGTCCCGCCAGCCCGTCGGCAGGTCGACTTCCAGTTCCTCGACCTGCCAGGGCGCGCCGCGCAGCAGCGCGGCGCCGGCCTCCTCCTCGCCCTCGGCCACGTCGAACCAGTTGATCACGAGCGGTTCGGCGGCCCCCGGGGCGCCCCACCAGGCGGCTCGGGCGATCACGCGTCCCTCGCGCAGGGCGACGCGCCGCCAGTCGGGGCGGAACGAGGTGTGCCGGTGCCTCTCCCGCAGGCGCAGCGGGTCGGGCAGGGCGTCGAAGAGGTGGGCGGTGCTGTCGTCGAGCGTGCGGATGACCGGATCGGTCACGGATTCCTCCGGGATGCGTGCTGCGGGGAGCGCTCCCGGGTCAGCTCTGACCTGTCACGCCCGGGAAACGGGGAGGGAGCGCGGGATGGGTGTCTTGCTCATCGCACTCGCCTCCTTCCGCCGGCCTCGGACGTGCGGTCCTACCGTAATGACCCGGCAGGGAGGCGTCCACCGGTTTTCCGCACGCGGGTTTTCAAGATCGAGACAGGTGCGGTGGCCGGACACGGGCGTAGCTTAGGGATGTGACTTCGGTGCGCGGCTGGTCGTCGCGTGGCTACGGGGACGGTCGTGGCTGGTTGCAGGGTGCGCCGCCGCCACGCTGGGTCCGGGTGCTGCCCCTCGCCCTGCTCGGGCTGGTGACGGCGGCGACGCTGATCAGCCCCGACGGCCACGACTTCGGTTTCCTGCTCGGGGCGATCCCGCCGCTGGCCGTGCTCTCCTACGGCCCGCTGGCCACGGCAGTGCTCAGCTGCCTGGTGGTGCTGCTGCTCAATGTGCCCGCCACCCACCTGAACCTGCCCGGCGACACCGACCTCCTCACCGTCACGTTCGTGGCGCTGCTGAGTGTGTTCGTCTCCTATGTGCGCAGTCACCGGGACGCCCAGCTGCTCACCGAGCGGGCGGTGGGCGAGGCGGTGCAGCGGGCCGTGCTGCCGCCGCTGCCCGAGCGGGTGGGCGCCGTGGGGTGCGCGGGGCTGTACCGGGCGGCGCAGCACGGAACGCTGGTCGGCGGTGACTTCTTCGAAGTGCGCGACGGCCCCTACGGGGTCCGGGCGGTGATGGGGGACGTACGGGGGCACGGGCTGGCCGCCGTCGCCACGGTGGTGTCGCTGCTCGGCGCGTTCCGGGAGGCGGTTCTCGACCTGGCGGACCTGGAGTCCGTGGCGGCGCGGATGGACCGGAGGCTGACGGTGGACTCGGCCGGCGCACCGAACACGGAGCTGTTCGCCACGGCCCTGCTGCTGGAGTTCTCCGCCGACCTGCGGTCGGTGCGGATCGTGGCCTGCGGTCATCCGGCGCCGGTGCTGCTGCGGGACGGCCGGGCCCAGGAACTGGCCGTCGCCTCCGGGGCGCCGCTGGGCCTGGGGCTGGTGGGGGCGGAGCCGGCGAAGGAGGTCACGGTGGAGCTGGGGTCGCGCGACCGGCTGTTCCTGGCCTCGGACGGGGTCTGGGAGGCGCGGGACGGGGCCGGGGGCTTCTATCCGCTCCCTGAGCGGCTAGCCGGGTTCGCCGGGGTGGACGCGGCGACGCTGACCGAACTGGTGTGGGCGGACCTGACCCGGCACTACGAGGTACGGGACGACGCCACCATGCTCGTCCTGACACCGGCCATCGGCTGAGCCGCCCGCCGGAGCTCCGGGCGGCCGCTCAGCCCACCTCCCACAGGAACCGGTGGGTGTGGATGCCGAAGTACGGGAACGGCCGGACCTCGCGTACCCCCTCGATCGGCCGGACCGCGTCGTTGACGAAGTCGAGCAGGTCCTTGGGACCGGGCGTGACCACCTCGGCGAAGAGGTCGAAGCCGCCCGAGGTGAACACGGAGTACACCACCTCGGGGTGTCCGGCGAGCGCGTCGGCGACCGCCCTGGGGTCGCCGTCCACGCCGATGCCGAGCAGTGCCATCGCCTGGCCGCCCATGGCCATCGGGTCGGTGACGCCGACGACCTGCACGGCCCGCGAGTCCAGGAGCCGTTGCAGCCGCTGCCGGGCCGCGGAGGCGGAGAGCCCGACCTTCGGGCCCAGGTCGGCGTAGGCGATGCGGCCGTCGGCCTGGAGCTCGCGCAGGATGGCCCGGTCGATGTCGTCCATGTGCACCGTGTTCCCTTCCGTTCCCCGGTCCTCAGCCGGCCAGTTCGACCAGGGCGGCGCGGAACACCTCGGTGTGGGTGTCGACGTCAGGCTCGGTGGTGTCGGGGCACATCAGGGCCATGTTGTGGAACGGGGTGAGGAGGATGCCCCGGTTGGCGAGGTAGAGGTGGAGGAAGTCCTCCAGCTCGGGGTCGCCGACGGCCTCGGACTCGGTGCCGTTGCGCGGCGCCGGGGCGGCGAACCGGTACTCGGTGCGGGCGCCGAGGCGGCTGACCGACCAGGGCAGGCCGTGCGCCTCGACCGCGTCCCGGACGCCGGTCTCGAAGCGCGCCGAGAGCCGCGCCATGCGGTCGAAGGCCTCGTCGGTGAGCACGTGCTCCAGGGTGGCGCGGGTCGCCGCCACCGAGAGCGCGTTGCCGGCCAGGGTGCCGCCGACCCCGCCCATGTCCACCAGGTCGAGGTCGTCGCGGGCCAGGAGCCGCTCGGCGAGGTCGGCGGAGAGGCCGTAGGCGCCGGCCGGGATGCCCCCGCCGATGGCCTTGCCGATGGTCAGCAGGTCCGGCTCCAGGTCCCAGGCGGCGGTGCAGCCGCCCGGTCCCGCCGAGAAGGTGTGCGTCTCGTCGTTGATGAGCAGCGTGCCGTACTGCCTGGTGAGGGCGCGCACCCCGGCCAGGTAGCCCGGCTCGGGCAGCACGATGCCGATGTTGGTGAGGGCGGGTTCCATGAGGACGGCCGCCACGTCGCCGTGGGCGAGTTCGCGCTCCAGCTGGTCCAGGTCGTTGAACTCGGCCACCCGGCTGGTCAGGGTGACGTCGCAGGGCGCGCCGACGTTGCCGGGGCGGGGCGCTCCCTTGCCGTCCGGGCCGACGACGATGAGGGACTCGTCGACGCTGCCGTGGTAGCTGTAACTGTTCACCAGGATCTTCGGGCGTCCGGTGACGGCGCGGGCGAGCCGGATCGCCCACCGGTTGGCGTCCGTCGCGGTGAGCGAGAAGCTCCAGCGGGCGAGCCCGAAGCGGCGGGTCAGCTCGGCGCCCACCCACTCCGCGTCCTCCGTCGGCAGCATCGCGGTGGCTCCGCCCAGCTCGGCGAACCGGAGCCGCACCGCCTCGGTCACGGCGGCCGGCGAGTGACCGGCCATCGCCCCCGTGTCGCCGAGGCAGAAGTCGATGTACGTGTGCCCGTCGACGTCGGTGACCCGGGCGCCGCGCGCGGTCGCCAGGTACCGGGGGAAGGCTCCCGCCGTCTTGTTCATCCAGGTCATCGGGACCCGGCCGAAGAGGTGGCCTGCCCCGGCGTACGCGGCCCGGGAGCGGGGGTTGCGCCGTTCGGCCTCGGCGCTCTCGCGGGCCATGAGGGCGTGCAGTCGGGTGCGGTCCATGAAGTACCCCTGATCGGGAGCGGAGACGACGGAATGACGGGAGCGTACGACCGAAACGACTGGTGCTTCAAGATCTGACGCATGAATCGAGTGCCACGACACATGTTTCGAGCGTCGCCTGGCGCCGCGAGCCTTCCGCCGGAGCCGTGCGGGAGCGGCGGACGAGCTGAGGGGAGTCCGCGGTTCCGCACACATGTCGAACCGGTGCACGGTGTTCGCACAAACACCCTCAAACGCCAGGGTCCGCCACCCCTTCCGCCAGTTAGAAATATCTACCAACATGCATATGCCGGGTTGGCCTGCGGTGGCGCCGAATGCCCGGTGTCGGTCGTTCCCTGCGCTGTGAACAGGTGAGCGGAGATATCCCGGAGCGGTGCATGACGAACACGGTGTGGATGCAGGGCGTGGAATGGCTCGCGGCGGCCTCGGCGGACCCCCGGACGTGCAAGTGGGAGTGGGATCACGGGGAGGGCGTGTCCCTGCTGGAGGCGGGCCGCTTCTGGGATGTGCTGAGCGTGCCGGACCGGCTCGGTCTGCTCACGCTGGACCTGCTGTGGCGGCCGTCCCTGCCGGTGCCCGGACCGACCCTCGTGGACACCGCGGCGCGCCGGGTCGGTTTCTTCCTGCCGCCCGATCCGTCCGGCGGCTGGATCGGGGCCGGACTGCGGTACACGACCAAGGGGGCGTGGGTCGCCGTACCGCCGCCGTACAGGCCCGCGCGCTTCCTGGAGTGGCTCGTGCCGCCCGACGGCAGTGGCGCGCTGCACACGCCGGCCACGCTGGAACTGGCGCTGCGCGAGGCCAACGGCACGCTGGCGGTGCTCCGGCCGGTGTGCGAGGAGCAGTGAGGCCGGCGCCGTGCGCACTCTCGCGACGTCACGGCGTCACGGCGTCCGAGGCCGCCGAGGGGCGGTGAGGGGTGGGCGCTCGTATCGTGTGAGACCGGGGCTCTGACGTCCGATCCGGCGCACGTCCGCTCTCACGTGCTTGGAGTCAGCCCATGCCGTACACGTCCGCCATGCTGCGCCGGGGGGCCGCGGTCGCCGCCGTGCTGGGGACACTCACGGGGTCCCCCGTCGCCGCGCCCGCCGCCCTGCCGGCCGCGGTCGCCGCGCCCTCGCCCACCCCGTCGCCGTCCGTCAGCCCCGACGTCCGCGACCTGACCCCGGCGGTGGCCCGCCGACTCGACGCGGTCGTGCGACACGTCATGCGCGAGGCGGACGTGCCCGGCGTGACCGTGGGCGTGTGGACGCCCGGCCGGCGCGACTACGTCCGCTCGTTCGGGGTCGCCGACAAGGCGACCGGACGGCAGATGTCTCCCGACCTGTACATGCGGATCGGCAGCGAGACCAAGACGTTCACCGTGACCGCGGTGCTCCAACTGGTCGACCAGGGCAAGGTGGGCCTGGACGATCCCATCGGCCGGTACCTGGACGGCGTCCCCGAGGGCGACCGGATCACCCTGCGGGACCTGGCCGGGATGCGCAGCGGACTGTTCAACTACTCCGAGGACAAGGGCTTCTTCAAGGCGCTGACCTCGGATCCGCAGCGCGCCTTCACCCCGGAGGAGTTGCTGGCCTACTCCTTCCACCACCCGCTGGTGTTCCGGCCCGGGGAGAAGTTCTCCTACTGCAACACCAACCTGATCCTGCTCGGGCTGCTCGTCGAGAAGGTCAGCGGGCAGCGGCTCGCCGACTACCTCGACCAGCACGTCCTGCGCCCGGCGGGCCTGCACCACACCCTGTTCCCGGCCGGGAACGAGTTCCCCTCCCCGCACGCCCAGGGCTACACGAACCAGACGGCGAACGGGAAGGTCGAGGAGACCGCCGGCTGGAACCCCTCCTGGGGCTGGGCGGCCGGCGCGATGATCTCCACCCTGGACGATCTGCGCACCTGGGCCCCCACCGTGGCCACCGGCGTCTTCCCCGACGGCACGGCCATGGTGGGCTCAGCCGTCCAGAAACAGCGGCTGACCACGCCGTCGACCGGCATCCGCGGCGCCGGGTACGGGCTCGGCATCTTCGACGTCCAGGGCTGGATCGGGCACAACGGCTCACTGCCGGGCTACGAGTCGCTCACCGTCTACCTGCCGTCGACGCGGACGACCGTCGTCGTGCTGCTCAACACGGACATCAGCCACAAGGACGGCATCGAGCCCAGCACCCTGTTCGGCCAGGCGATCACCCAGGTCATCTCCCCGGCCCACGTCTTCGACCTGCCGGTGCCGGCCTCGGCGACGCGATGAGCGCACGCAACCGTACGGAGCCCAACTCAAGGCCACCGCACGGCATTTCCGACACTTGACACAGAAGCGAACAGTCGCCGAACGGATTCGAAGTGATGTAACGATTCACCGTGCGGGGCCGGTCAATGACGGTGTGTACTGTGCAGCGAACGCCACTTGGGAGGGCCTCGGGCTCCCCCCTGCCCAGTGCTGCCCTACTCCCTGGAAACCGATTCCATGATCGAATTACCGGAACTGGTGGCCGGTGGTCTCGCCGCCGGAACGGTCTGCGCGCTCCTGCTCGGCGGCGGGCTGCTCAGGTCCCGGCGCCGACGGGCGGCGCTGGTGGCCGAGGTGACGGCGTTGCGCGCCCGGCTGGAGAGCGCCGAGAACGCGTTCGTCACGGAGGTCGAGCATCTCGCGGCCCGCCGGATGCCCGCGGCCGCGGCCCAGCTGGCCCACCCGCACCTGCGGGTTCCGGGGCCCGCCGGGCCGGACACGCCCGGCACCCCCACCGGCATGGCGATGGAGTACGTGCTCACCGCGCTGCGCGAGGAGCTGACCGCGCAGCGCACCCGGATCGACGCGGCCGCGCAGGCCGGCCTCCGGGGTGCCACCCGGGAGATCCAGGCCGCCCTGTACCGGCTGCAGGACGCCCTGCGGGGGCTCGAACAGCGCTACGACGATCCGGAGTTGGCCCAGACGCTGTTCGCCCTGGACCACGAGAACGAGCAGTCGTTGCGGCGGGCGCAGGTCGCGGCCGTGGTGTGCGGGGCCTGGGTGGGGCTGGCCCGCGAGGAGTCCCACGTGGTGGACGCCGTCACCGGCGGCCAGGCCCGGCTCTCGGGCTACCACCGGGTCGAGGTCCACAACCACCTGGAGCCGGGCACCGCCCTGGTCTCCCACGCCGTCGAGCCGGTCGCCATCATCGTGGCCGAACTCCTCGACAACGCGCTGCGCCACTCGGCGCCGGACACCCACGTCGTGGTCAACCTGGAACACGTCCACCACGGGGTGTGCGTGACCGTCGACGACGCGGGCCTCGGCATGACACAGGACGAACGGGCCCGCGCGCAGCGGCTGGTGGCGGGCAGCGACCCGATCCTGCTGACCGACCTCGGCGACCCGCCGCGCATGGGCCTCGCCGCGGTCGGCCGGCTCACCCGCCAGTTCGACCTGTACGTCGACGTCTCCTCCCCCTCGCCCTACGGCGGGGTGCGCGCGGTGCTGCGGGTGGACAGCCACCTGCTGTGCCGGATCGACCCGGCCGAACGGCCTCCCTCGGCCAGCGCCCCGCGCTCGACTCGGGAACGGACGGCGCGCGGGGAACCTGCGCGGGGGTCCGGCGGCCGCCGGACCGCCGGGCGCGCAGCAGCAGGGCACGAAGCAGCGGGGCGCGGGACTGCGGCTCCCGGGACGCCGGTCCGTGAGACGCCCGTGGGTGAGACGCCCGTCCCCGAGACATCCGTGGGCGGGACGCCCCTTGCCGCCATGCCCGTTCCCGACATGGCCGTCAGCGAGACGCCCGCTCCCCAGGTCACGTCGGCCGAAGCCGCGGTGGCCGCCCCGCCGGTGACCGTCGGGGCGGATCGATCCGGGCCGGAGGCCGAGCACGAGCGTGCCCCCGCCCCGGCCGCCACCGCCCCCGCGGAGCCGGGTGAGCCGGGCGGTCTGCCGCGGCGGCGGCGTCGTACCCCCGCCGCCGCCCCCGGCGGGCCGCGTCCTGAGCCCGCGCGCCGACCCGAGGAGCCCACCGCGCGCCGACCCGAGGAGGCGGCCGCGCGCCGACCCGAGGAAGCGGCCGCGGCGCTCGCGGCCCTGCAGTACGGCACCGCGGCGGCGCGGGGCCCCAAGCGGGCGGCGACGCCCGAACCCCGACGGACCGACGACGAAGGAGGAGCGGCCAGATGAGCAGCCACGATGCGGGCGAGACCGCCTGGGTGCTGGACCCCGTCCTGCAGGTGCCGCACGTACTGGCCGCCGTCCTGCTCACCCGGGACGGCCTCGCGACCGGCTACACCGACGGTCTGTCCCGGGCGAGTGCCGAGCGGGTGGCCGCGATCACCAGTACCGTGCAGGGCGCCTGCCGGACCGCGGCGGCCGCGTTCGCGGACCGGGACCGGGCCGAGGTGCGGCAGGTGGTCATCGAGTCGGACCACGGGTACGTGCTGATCGTGCCGACCGCCCACGGCACCTGTGTGGCGGCCTATGGTGACCCGGAGGTGCGCCTCGACCTGCTGGCGCACCGGGTGCACTCGCAGGTGGCCCGGCTGGGCGAGAAGGCGATGGCGGCCGCGCCCAGAGGCTCCGACGGCGGCGCACCGGCATGACCGGCCGCCGTGGCGGCCGTCCCCTGGTCCCCGCGTATCTGTCGACCGGCGGGGTGGCCCGCCCCAGCCGTCCGCACCTGGAACGGCTGACGGTGCTCACCTGTGCCGGGACCCCCCTGCCCGCCGGGCTCCCGGCCGCCGAACTGGCCTTGCTGGAGCTGCTGTCCGGCGGCGCGCTGACAGCGGTGGAGGCGGCGGCGCTGCTGCGGCTGCCGTTCTCCGCCGTGCGGGTGCTCGCCGCCGATCTCGTGGACCGGGGCCTGGTCCAGGCCCGCGCGCCGATCCCGCCCGCCGAACGGTTCGACCCCGACCTGCTGAAGAGAGTGGCCGATGGCCTCCGCGCCCTCAAGCACCGGTGAGCTGCCCCGCACCGGCGCCACCCACCTCCCCGACGATGCTCGCGACCTGGTGAAGATCCTGGTCACCGGGCCGTTCGGGGTGGGCAAGACGACCCTGATCGACTCGGTGTCGGAGATCCGCCCGCTGCACACCGAGGAACACCTCACGGAGGCCTCGGTGCCCGTCGACGACCTCGACGGGGTGCGGGACAAGGAGACGACGACCGTCGCCATCGACTTCGGGCGGATCAGCCTGTCCGGCGGGATCGTGCTGTACCTGTTCGGGACGCCGGGGCAGGACCGGTTCCGGACGCTGTGGGACGACGTCTCCTACGGGGCGCTGGGCGCGCTGGTCCTGGTGGACAGCCGCCGCATCGGCGCCTCCTTCGACGTGCTCGGCCTGGTCGAGGAGGCGGGGCTGCCGTACGCGGTCGCCTTCAACGCGTTTCCCGACGCGCCGAGCCACTACACGGTCGACCAGCTGCGGGCCGCCCTGGACCTGGCGCCGGGCACCCCGATGGTGACCTGCGACGCCCGGGACGCTCACTCCTCGGTCGACGCGTTGCTCGCCCTCGTCCAGCATCTGATCGACGACCGCCCGGCGGAGGCCCGATGACCGCGCAGCAGTCCTTCACCCTCTCAAGCCCGGTGCGGCTGTGGGAGGACGGCTTCGCCCGCAACCCGCACGGCTACTACGCGGCCCTGCGCGCCCAGGGCCCGGTGGGCTGGGCGGAGCTCGCGCCGGGCACGCCGGCGTACGTGGTCACCGAGCGACGCGCCGCCCTGGACGTGCTGCGGGACGTCGAGACCTTCTCGCACGACCCGCGGGGCTGGGAGGCGACCGTCCCCGAGGACTCCCCGCTGCTCGGCATGATGCGCTGGCGGCCCAACGCCCTGTTCTCGGACGCCGACGCGCACATCCGCTACCGGACCACCCTCATCGACGTGTTCGACCTGATCGAACCGCACGATCTGCGCCAGCTGGTGCACCGGGCGGTACGGCTGCTGGTCGACCGGTTCGCGCCCAGGGGGGAGGCGGATCTCGTCGTCGAGTTCACCCGGCCGCTGATGGCGCTGGTCTTCAACAACCTGTTCGGGCTGCCGGACAGCCAGGGCGACCGGCTCAACGAGGGTGTCCTGAAGATGATGGAGGGCGGCCCGCAGGCCGCCGAGGGCGAGGCCGAGTACGCCGACTACGTGCTGCGGCTGGTCGCCGCCAAGGTCGAGGAGCGCGGCGAGGACCTGCCGAGCATGCTGCTGGACCATCCCGCCCGGCTGACCCCGGAGGAGGTCACCTGGCAGGTGTTCCTCACCCTGGGCGCCGGTTACGAGCCGACCACGAACCTGGTCTCCAACGCGCTCTCCCGGATCCTCGGCAACCCGCTGTACTACTCCACGCTCACCAGCGGCGCCCGCCCGGTCATGGACGCCGTGGTCGAGGTGCTGCACCACGAGACCCCGCTGGCCAACTACGGCATCTACTACGCCCGCCGGGCGGTCTCCTTCCACGGGGCGTGGGTCAGGCCGGCGGTCCCGGTGGTGGTCTCCTTCGGCGCCGTGGGGCTGTTCGCCGAACAGGAGGCCACGAACGGCCGGCGCGCCGCGGACGCCTCGCACCTGTCGTGGGGCGCGGGACCGCACGCCTGCCCGGTCCGCCACCACGCGCTGCTCATCGCGACCGAGGCGATCGAACAGCTCACCCTGTGGCTGCCCGACCTCGACCCGGTCCTGCCCCGCGAGAAGCTCAGCTGGCGGCCCGGCCCGTTCCACCGCTCGCTGACCTCGCTGCCCGTCCGGTTCAGTCCCCGCTCCGCCGACCAGCCTGGAGAGTCGCCGTGACCGTCACCGACCGCATCGCCCTGGACCCGTTCGGCTCGGACATCCCGGCGGAGAGCGCGCGGCTGCGCGCCCTCGGCGCCATCGTGCCCGTCGAGCTGCCGGGCGGCATACCCGCCTGGGCGCCGACCGGCTACGACGTCCTCAGGGAGCTCGTCCTCGATCCCCGGGTCAGCAAGGACCCGCGCCGGCACTGGCGGCTCTGGCCGGAGATCGGCGAACACCCCTCGTGGGGCTGGGTGCTGGGCTGGATCGGCGTGGTCAACATGCTCTCCGCGTACGGCCCCGACCACACCCGGCTGCGCAAACTGGTGGCGCCGAGTTTCACGCACCGCCGCACCGAGGCGATGCGGCCGCGCGTCACGGCGATCGCCGCGGAGCTGCTGGACCAGCTGGCGGCGGCGGGTGCCGACGGCACGGTGCTGGACCTGCGCGCCGCCCTGGCGCAGCCGCTGCCCATGCGGATGATCTGCGAACTGTTCGGGGTGCCCGACGGGATGCGCGACGACACCGGTGCGCTGATCGCGGCCATCATGGACACCTCGGACCCGACCCCCGAGCACGCGGCGTTCGTGCAGGAGCGGATCGGCACGGTGCTCGGCGGGCTGATCGCGTACAAGGTGGCGCATCCGGGCGACGACATGACCACCGAGCTGATCCGGGTCCGCGACGAGGACGGCGACCGGCTCAGCGACGAGGAACTGCTGTACACGCTGCTGCTGGTGATCGGCGCCGGGTTCGAGACCACGGTCAACCTGATCGGCAACGCGGTGGTGGCGCTGCTGTCGGACCCGGCACAGCTGGCGGCGGTGCGCGCCGGCACGGTGGGCTGGGACGCAGTGATCGACGAGACGCTGCGGGTGCATCCGTCGATCGCCTCGCTGCCGCTGCGGTTCGCGGTGAGCGACCTGTCGGTCGGGGACGTGACCGTGCCGGCCGGAGACGCGATCATCACGACGTACGCGGCGGCGGGCCTGGACCCGGCGCGGTACGGGCCGGACGCGGCCGTGTTCGACGCCGCCCGGGGTGCCGACGACCATCTGGCCTTCGGGATCGGGGTGCACCGCTGCATCGGCGCGCCGCTCGCCCGCGCGGAGGCGTTGGCCGTCCTGCCCGCGCTGTTCGACCGGTTCCCGGGGCTGCGGCTCGCGGTCGGGCCGGACGAGCTGCGGCAGGTGCCGTCGTTCATCGCGTGCGGTTGGCGGGAGATCCCGGTGCGCCTGCGGGCGTGACCGAGGTCGCGGGGGCGGCGACCGGTCCCCCGTTCCGGTCGTGCCCCCGCGCCCCGTGAACATACGTCCGGACCAGGGCGATGGGTATCGCGCCGGTGCCCGGTGACGCGCGCCGAGGACTCACCCGTGCACAGGTGAGTCCGGTTGGACCCGATTCGCCGGGAGCAGCACGGGGGCGGTGAGTTCCCCGAGGGCGAGGTGGGCGAGGACGACCTCGTACAGGTCGGTGCCGCCGGCCAGCAGTTGGCGTTCCAGGACGGGTTCGGCGCCCCGGACGTGGTCGCGGACGGTCTGGGCGTGCATCCCCAGATCGTGGGCGGCGCGTTCGGCATTGCCGTCGGCGGCGATCCAGGCGCGCAGGGTGCCGCGCAGGTCGCGGCCGTCCCCGACCAGGCGGTCCAGGAGGTCGTGCGCCCAGGCCCGCAGCTCAGGACCGGCCAGCAGGTCGCGCAGGCGGACCCCGGACGGCCGCGGCACCGTGCCGGCGAGTTCCTCCGCCAGGGCCGCCTGGGTGTTGAGCGCCAGGTGGGCGGTGGCCCGTACGGTGAGGTCGGAGAAGTCGGTGCCCAGCAGCGCCTCGACCCGGTCCATCCGGGCGCGCACGGTGTTGCGGCTGACGCCGAGCACCTTGGCCGCGCTGACGGCGGTGAACTCCAGGCCGAGGCGGGTGGTGGCGAGGAGTTCCGCGCGGGTGTGGTGAGGCAGGGTGTCGAGCGGCCGCAGCACGGCGGTGGACCAGGCGTGCAGCGCGGCGGGGTCCATCAGCCGTTCCGGGTGGGTGCGTTCGGCGTAGACGGCGGCCTGGTCGGAGCGGAAGCGGGCGACGGCGAGGGCGCTGACGGCCTGGCCGTAGGCGGCGGCCGTCTGGGCCAGGTTCTGCCGGACGCTGCCGCCCAGGAAGGTGCCGGGGCGGCCGTCGACGAGGGAGCGCAGCCGCTCGGCCGTCGCGGGCGCGGGGCTGAGGACGATGACGTGGCCGTCCATGGCGGGGCAGCGCACGACGAGGGCCTGGCCGCCGGTCACGTCGAGGCAGTCCTCGGCGAGACCGTCACGTTCCGCCGGGTGGCCCTCGACGATGTACACACAGGCGCTGTCGGTGTCGAGCAGGCCGGGCCACAGACCGGCGGCGACGCGGCGGGCGGAGACCGTGTCCTCGACCATGAGGAGCTGCAGGATGGCGAGGCGCAGGTCGGCGGTGGCCCGCCGGAGCCGGTCCGCGGCGACCGTCAGTTCCCGCTCGCGCAGCAGGAGTTCGACGACGCCGGCGGTGCGGGTGACCACCTCGGCGGCGCGCCGGTCGAAGGGGGTGGCACGGGCCACGGCGAGCAGTCCGGCGGCCTGACCCGCGTCCGGGGAGCCGACGGCGACCAGCCGCAGGTGGCGGTCGCCGTCCTGGACGGCGGCGGCGGAGATCCGCCCGGCGACGACGTCGGCGACGAGGCCGTCGTCCAGCGGGATCCCGGTCCCGGCGAGCCGGGTGCCGTCGGCGGCCTGGAGGCAGACGGTCCCCTGCACGGCCTCGGCGAGCCAGGCGACGACGCGGCGCGGGTCGCGGGTGCCGGGGCGCAGGTGGTCGAGGAGCCGTGCGGCCCAGCCGTCGCCGTGCGGTGCCGGGTGGTGGGGGCCCGTGTCCGCTCGGCCTGCCATCTCGCCCTGCCCCTCGTCTCTCGCGTCAGCCTCGGTCTACCGACGGTACAGGGCCGGCGGGTGCGGCGACGTGCCGGGCGCGTGCCGGTGGGGGTTGTTCGCGCAGCTCACCGCGCCCCTCCAGGGCGCGGTCACGCCGGCGGCCCTCGGGGGGAAGGGCCGCCGGCGGAGCGGCCTCACCCGGGGCCGGGGGGAGGGCCCCGGGTGGCTCCCCCGTCGACTGCCCGGGAATCCGCCGGCCATGCGTGCCGATTCCGGGATTCCGAGGCGATCGAGCGACGCCCGCGGATGAAGCCGACCGCCCCGTCCGGAGAAGGTCCGACGGGGACGATCCCGTGGCCGCGCGGCCCGTTCGGCCGATGCCCGCCGTACGGCATAAGCTCGGCGGATGGCGAAGTACTTCGACGTGCACCCCGACAACCCGCAGCAGCGCAGCATCGCGCAGATCGCCGACGCGGTCCGCTCGGGATCGCTCATCGCATACCCGACCGACTCCTGCTACGCGCTGGGCTGCCAGCTCGGCAGCCGGGACGGCATGGACCGGATCCGCACCATCCGCCGGCTGGACGACCGGCACCACTTCACGCTGATGTGCCGTGACTTCGCGCAGCTCGGCCAGTTCGTGCGGGTGGACAACGACGTGTTCCGGGCCGTGAAGGCGTCGACGCCCGGCAGCTACACGTTCATCCTGCCCGCGACCCGCGAGGTGCCGCGCAAGCTGCTGCATCCGAAGAAGAAGACCGTCGGCGTCCGCATCCCCGACCACGTGGTCACCCAGGCACTGCTGGCGGAGCTGGGCGAGCCGCTGCTCTCCAGCACCCTGCTGCTGCCCGACGAGGAGGAGCCGCTGACCCAGGGCTGGGAGATCAAGGACCGGCTGGACCACCAGGTGGACGCGGTGGTGGACTCCGGGGAGTGCGGAACCGAGCCGACCACGGTCATCGACTTCTCCGGCGGCGAGGCGGAGATCGTCCGCCGGGGCGCGGGCGACACCGCACGCTTCGAGTGAGCACGGGGCCGCCCCGTCGACCGCTTCCTCACCTTCGCGTGCCACGATGATCGGGACATGCCGCGCCGGGTGTCCCGCACCCCGACGCCGACTCCACAGAGAGGCACTTGCGCCATGACCGCCGTACAGGGAACCGACGTCGACATCACCACCGAGGACGGTGTCGCCGACGCCTACCTGGCCCACCCCGCCGACGGACTCCCGCACCCGGGCGTGCTCCTGTACCAGGACGCCTTCGGGATCCGTCCGCACCTGAAGTCGATGGCGGACCGGCTCGCCGGCGCGGGTTACACGGTCCTGCTCCCCAACGTCTTCTACCGCAGCGGCCGCACGCCGGTCACCGAACTCCCCGAGTTCATCGACCCGTCGGCGGACCCGACGATCTGGCAGCGGATCATGCCGATCATGATGTCGCTGACGCCCGAGCTCAGTGACCGGGACTCGGCGGCCTACCTGGACTGGATGGCCGAGAGTCCGCTGGTGGCCGACGGACCGGTCGGGATCACCGGGTACTGCATGGGCGCCCGGCTGGCCCTGCGGACCGCCGCCGCCTTCCCCGACCGGGTCGCGGCCGCGGGCGGCTTCCACGGCGGCCGGATGGTCACCGACGACGCGGACAGCCCGCACCTGCTCGCCGACCGGGTGACCGCGGAGCTGTACTTCGGCTTCGCGGACCAGGACCAGTCGATGACCGAGGACCAGATCCGCACCTTCCAGGAGGCGCTCGACGCCGCCGGGGTCCGCAACACGTGCGAGATCTACCGGGGCGCCGCGCACGGCTACACCCAGGCCGACACGCCGTCCTACTCCGCCGAGGCCGACGAGCGGCACTGGGCGGCGCTGCTGGACCTGCTCAAGCGCACGTACGCCTGACGCGACCGCCTGCGAGCCCGGTGCGAGCGTGCCGGGCTCCTGCGGTCGGCACGCTCGCGGGCGGCGTCGGCGGAAACCGGGCTTCCGTGCGGGGGAAGGGTGGCTCCAGCAGGTCCTGGACCTGTGCGCCGGGCAGCGCCCGAGGGTCTGTAGGCGTCGAACTGCTCGGGGTCCACGCACTGGTCGCCGGCCGCCAGCAGGCAGCCTGCCGCCATGTCGCCGACTGACTACTGAGCGTCATCCGACGGTCACCCGCAGGGAGCGGGCGGCGGACGCCCGCACATTCGGCCACAGCCTCCACCATTGACATGAACCCGGCACGGCGGCACGCTGAGAGCGCTCTCAGATTGGTACGGACCAATGTCCGTGCGACAACCCCGACCCCACACGGAGGTGGAGAGTGCGCGCAGGACTCGCACGCCGGGCACTGCCCCTGACGGCCGCGGCGGCGCTGATCGGCGGGGTGCTCACCCTGGGCACCCCGCACCCGGCAGGCGCGGCGGTACCGGACACGATCCCCCTGGAGATCACCAACAACTCCGGCCGCGCCGACCAGGTGTACCTCTACGACCTCGGCACCCAGCTCTCCTCCGGGCAGCAGGGCTGGGCCGACGCGAACGGCGTCTTCCACGCCTGGCCGGCCGGCGGCACCCCGCCGACCCCGGCGCCGGACGCCTCGATCACCGGTCCGGCGGCAGGCCGGTCGACGACGATCCGGATCCCGAAGTTCTCCGGCCGGATCTACTTCTCCTACGGCCAGAAGCTCGACTTCCGGCTGACCACCGGCGGTCTGGTGCAGCCGGCGGTGCAGAACCCGAGCGACCCCAACCGCAGCATCCTCTTCAACTGGTCCGAGTACACCCTGAACGACGCGGGGCTGTGGATCAACAGCACGCAGGTGGACATGTTCTCGGCGCCCTACGCGGTCGGGGTGCAGCGTTCCGACGGCAGCACGGTGAGCACCGGACATCTCAAGCCGGGCGGTTACACCGCGTTCTTCAACGCCCTGCGCGGACAGCCCGGCGGCTGGGCGAACCTGGTCCAGACCCGCTCCGACGGCACCGTGCTGCGGGCGCTCTCCCCGCTGTACGGGGTGGAGACGGGGGCCCTCCCGTCGACGGTGATGGACGACTACGTCAACCGGGTCTGGTCGAAGTACGCGTCGTCGACGCTGACCGTCACCCCCTTCGCCGACCAGCCGAACACCAGGTACTACGGCCGGGTCTCGGGCAATGTCATGAACTTCACCAACGCCTCGGGGGCGGTGGTGACCAGCTTCCAGAAGCCGGACGCCGGCAGCATCTTCGGCTGCCACAACCTGCTGGACGCCCCCAACGACCAGGTGCGCGGACCGATTTCGCGCACGCTCTGCGCGGGCTTCAACCGCTCGACGCTGCTGACGAGCGCCGGCCAGCCGGACACCAACCCGGCGGACTTCTACCAGGACGCGGTCACCAACCGGTACGCCGGCGGCGTCCACGCGCAGATGGCCGACGGCAAGGCGTACGCCTTCGCGTTCGACGACGTGGGCAACCAGGAGTCGCTGGTGAACGACGGCAGTCCGCGGCAGGCGTACCTGACACTGGACCCGCTGAGCTGACCCACGCGAGTGTCCCGCACCGGGATTCCCGGTACGGGACACTCGGGCGTCCTGGGGTCAGCCGGTCGTGACGGCGGTGTCGTCGACGACGAAGCTGGTCTGGAGCGAGGAGTCCTCGACACCGCTGAACTTCAGGGTGACGGTCGAGCC